>JAUWLI010000032.1 GCA_030613765.1 Phycisphaerae bacterium | reverse complement strand
ATCTACTTGGTCTCCTGGTTAAATGGTTAATTAGTTAATTGGCGGCTCACTATTGATGATGTCCTTTATAGCATCCAGGCTGCTTACATTGATTACCTTGATTTTTCTGTTGATTCTTTTCATTAGAGAAGTCAGGACCCTTCCCGGGCCTATCTCGTAAAACTTTTCGACACCATCTTCCAGGAGTCTTTCCATACATTTTTGCCAAAGAATAGGACAAGTCAATTGGTTTGTCAGGCCTTCCCGGATTTTTTCTGCGCTTGTGTAATAATCAGCATTTATATTGGAAATGATCTTGATATCCGAATTGGAAATATTCTTTTTATCCGAAGGTTCCGAGATGTGGGCTTGTTGCAGGGCTTCGCTGAGGGCATCTGCTGCGCCTGCCATCATATCTGTATGGAAGGCGCCTGCTACCTGCAGTGGCACGGCTTTCATGGCGCCGTGTTTTTCAGCCAGTTCCGCAGCCCGCCGGCAAGCCTCTTTGGTGCCGCTCAGGACGATTTGCCCCGGGCAGTTGAAATTAACAGGCGCCAACAACTCACCCTGGCTTGCTTCGGAACAAAGTTGGCGTACTTTTTCTTCATCAAGGCCAATGATACTGACCATCGCGCCTTCGGTAGCATCGGCTGCTGCCTGCATTGCCTTGCCGCGTTTTTGGACGAGAATAAGAGCGTCCTCAAAACTGATAACACCAGCAGCGTAGAGTGCAGTATATTCGCCCAGACTAAGGCCTGCAGTAACGTTGGCAGTTATGTTTTTGGTTTCAGGAAGTGTTCTGAGTATCTCCAGGATGGCAGCCGAGGTTACAAAAATCGCGGGCTGAGAGATAGTGGTAGTGTTCAATTTGTCGGGAGGGCCTTCGAAACAGATATGGCTCAAGTCGAAACCAACAATATTATTTGCCTCCCGGTAAATCTGTGCGGCTGCGGGGTGTGCGAGGACAATATCTGCGCCCATTCCTACAACCTGGGCTCCCTGTCCCGGAAATAAAAAAGCAGTTTTCATAATTCGTGTCTCGTATCTCGTGAAACGTATCTTGTTTGGAAACCGCAATAAAAGCGGAACAACAAATCCCCCAATAAATTGGAGGGTAAAAAAGAAAAATCAAAGGCGAATTACATTTGCACCCCAGGTCAATCCTGCGCCAAAAGCTACGAGGATAATAATATCACCTTGTTTGACTTTGCCCTGTTTTACGCAGTCATCGAAGGCGATAGGGACCGAGGCGGCGGATGTATTGCCATACTCGGCGATATTTATAAAGACTTTTTCTTCAGGCAGTTTCAGGCGTTTTGCTGCAGATTCAATAATCCTGCCGTTCATCTGATGGGAAATCAGCATTTTAATGTCGTCCAGGGTCAAGTCACAAACCTTAAGGCAGTCTGTAACAGTTTCAACGATGCGGCGAATAGCCTGCTGATAGACTTGTCTACCATTGATTTGCATATAGATTTTTTTCGGATCGTCCAGCTTTTTGTCTGCCGGATAGCGAGAACCGTATGCCTGGCAGTTCAATGCTTCCCAACAGTCCCCATCTGAAGACATAGTGCTGTATATAATACCCCTGTTCTTATCCTCACTTTTCTGAAGTACGGTTGCTCCGGCACCATCGCCGAAAAGGATACAGCTTGTGCGGTCGGTCCAGTCGGTAATCTTAGTCAAAGTTTCGGCCCCTATTACGAGCGCGTTCTTATAGCACCCACTCTCCAGGAACTGCTGCACTATGGCCAGGCTGTAAATAAAACCGCTACAAGCGGCACATACATCAAACACCCATGCCTTCTTTGCGTGGAGAGCACGCTGGACAAATGACGCGGTCGACGGGAAGACCATCTCTGGGGTTATAGTAGCAACAATAATAATTTCAAGTTCGCCGGGGTCAAGGTTTGCATCGTCGAGTGCCTTTTTCGCAGCTTCGATGGCTAAGAAGGCAGTAGTTTCGGAGTCGGTAGTAATGTGTCTGACTTTGATTCCTGTGCGTGAGGTAATCCATTCGTCGGAGGTGTCGACCATCTTTGCAAGGTCATCATTTGTCAATATTTTTTCCGGAACAAATGAACCACAACCGGCGATAACAGCACGATAAGGATTAGGGTGCTCGTTAATCAGCTTATTCATCATCCGTCCTTACGGAGGTTTGTGAGAGATATTCAATAATCTTGTCGTTTATTCTTCCGGTGTAGAATTTTTTGGAGGCCAGGATGGCGTTTTTAATTGTTCTGCTTTTGCTTGAGCCGTGACAGATTAATGCTGTTCCATTAATACCTAACAAAAGCGCACCGCCATATTTATTATAGTCGTACTTTCCGTAAATTCTCGTTATCACGGGCTTAAACTTCATAGCGAGCCTGAGTTTCTCATTTGAAAGCTCATGTTTTATGGCTTTGAACAGGCCGTCGACAAGGCCTTCGGTCAGCTTCAGGATTACATTGCCGACGAAACCATCACACACTGCTATGTCACAGACTCCTTTGAAGATATCTCTTCCTTCAATGTTGCCAACGAAATTCATATTAGGGTCGGATTTTATCATCTCGCGTGCCTTTTTAACGATCTCATTGCCCTTTGCGTCTTCCTGTCCGATGCTCATGAGTCCGACCCTTGGATTTTCAATGCCATGGAGATGTTTTGAGTATATTTTAGCCATAGCTCCATATTGATAGAGATTTATGGGCTTGCACGCGATGTTTGCACCAACGTCACAAATGGTGACGGGGCCTTCGAAGGTTGGAAAGACAACGGCTATGCCCGGCCGATTGACACCGGGCAGATTTCTCATCCTCATCTGAAAGGCGGCAACACAAGCACCTGTATTGCCGGCAGAAATAACGGCATCGACCTGGTGAAGTTTTGCCATTTTGGCCATAACGGCAATTGAACTCTTGCGTTTTTTGCGCAAACTCTCAACAGGTTGTTCGTCCATATCAATGACCTGCGGAGCATGAACAACGCTGATGGCACCTTTGCGGGATTTCTCAGAGGGCAATTGCGGCTCTATGATATCCTGCGGGCCGACAATTATCATCTCGTCGTTATCGTCGAGCAGTTCTATTGATTCCAATACACCTGCGATAATTTCACCGGGTGCATTGTCGCCTCCCATTGCGTCAATAGCAATTCGCATGCTTAGCTACTTTCTTCCTTGCCGAGCTTCAAAGTTATCTTTGGGTTTAGATAACCACAATTCGCGCATGCTGCGTGGGGCAGCCTTGCCTGTCCACACTGCGGGCATAGGGCATAATTAACGGCCTTTAGCCGATGATGACTGCGGCGAGTACGTGTTTTGCACTTACTGATTTTTCTTTTGGGTAACATTGCTCACTACTTAAAAAAGCCTTCAAAATTACTATTGTTTATTAACAAACAAATTCTAAAGAAAGCCTAAATAGTTTACTGCCGGCTTTTTGTCAAGTGAAATTTAACAGAATACAACCGCGGATCAGCGAAAATGTGTTTTCTGCCACTTCCTGTATTTGCGTCTTTCGTGCTGAAGCTAAACAGTTATCGGGCATTATTTCTTGAAAATGAGGATATCAGCCCGTATACTACAGATACTGACATATTTTAGGCCCTCCGGGAGGAGGATAGTTAAAATGCGGTTTCTTTAGCACTCCTCCCTGAATTGCCGTAAGGTGAACGAGGCCTTGTGACGTGCAAGATACAGCAACAGGGACTTTTTTGTGAGGCCAAAATATGGGCGGACAAATCTGAAAACGTCCCTGATAATATCATTATTTCTGGTGGCAGCAGTGGTCCGGCCCTAAACGGTGCGGAAAATATTTCAAGAGTAATTGTAACACCTACTAACCTCCTGCGTCTATAATAATGTGGTTGAAATATTTCAGAAAACTGGCATTGGGAAGTATAATAACAGAGCCAACATTAGCTGAAGAAAGAGAATGGGTGAAAGAGAAAGGATTTTTTTTGGAAATTATTTTAGTGAAAGTATGAAGCTGGATTCTAAGTTGAGAATTGTTATCAGGAGTTCGGCTGTAAGAAAGGGTATATACGGAGACCGTGGTTTATGAGCGAGTGTCTATCAAGCCAGGAGTTTTCATCCTTTGTTTGTGGTTCAGCCTCTGCAGAAGCTGCAACGATGTGGCGTCGACACCTTAGAGAATGTGATTCATGCGCGACTACTCTTCTGAAAATGCGTGCCGGGATTGAAAGTGTTCCTGAGTCAACGGTGGAAGCGTCCGGCAAAAGAAACATCAGTAGGGAACTCCACACAATCAGCAGCCTGGAACCTAACGTCCAAATCGGGGATTTTCGCATTGAAAAGCGGTTGGGTACGGGGGGAATGGGTATTGTTTACCAGGCGGTCCAGGTTTCTCTGAACCGTCGTGTAGCTTTGAAAGTGCTCCCGCCGGGATTGATCCTGAACCAGGAGACGGCAGTTGAGCGTTTTCATCGAGAGGCCCAGGCGGCAGCGAAACTTCATCACACGAATATTGTCGCGATTTACGCCGAGGGAGAGGAAAACGGCACCTGCTACTATGCGATGGAGATGATAGAAGGCCAAAGCCTTGACCAAATCATCGATGACTTTCGCGCTGCCAAAGGGGACAAATCCGCGCCAGAGGACTTCATATCCATGGAAAATGGGGTCACTTGCGATGAACCTGAGTCGCCAGAGGCGGTAAAAAGCAACACACAAACAACGCTGTCTCTGAGTCGGGGCGGTTCGTTACAGAGGCACTTTGACACGATTGCCCGGTTGATTGCTGATGTTGCTGATGCCCTGGACTATGCCCACAGCAAGGGCATCATCCATCGAGATGTCAAGCCATCCAACCTTATGCTGGGCAAGGATGGGCGGTTGAGTCTAATGGACTTTGGTGTGGCACGCATGCTGGAGGACCAGGGGATTACCATTACGGGCTCGTTCATAGGCACGCCGCACTACATGAGTCCTGAGCAGATTCGAGGTGGAGGGAATAAGCTGAATCACCGTACAGACATTTACTCTCTCGGTGTGACATTGTATGAATTATTGACTCTTAAGCTGCCGTTCGCTGGCGACAACCAGGAACAAATCATCACACAGATTCTCGGCAGGGAGCCGCACAGGCCGCGGCAGCTCGATGATCGTATCCCCGTGGATTTGGACACTATCTGCTGCAAGGCTATTGAAAAAGATTCTAATCGACGCTATCAGACAGCCGGCGAGTTTGCCGAAGATTTACGCCGCTATATCAACCGCTATACTATCCGTGCGAAGCGGTCGGGCCCCATAGATAAGATTGGCAAGTTTGTTCGCCGTCACAAGGTTCCAGTCGCTATGGCTGCCGGTATTGTGTTGGTAAGCACAATAGCAGGTATGGCCACGTGGAAGTACTTTACATCACGATGGGCCCAGGAGCGAGTTATTCCGGAAATCAGAAGTCTGGTGGACAAAGGTAATTATTTTGAGGCGTTTGAACTTGCCCGGAAGGCGGAACGCTTTGCCCGAGGCGACCCGAGCCTTGCTGCTTTATGGCCTGAATTTTCGGATACAATGTCGATCGATACCACTCCCACCGGGGCCAAGATATATATAAAGCGATACAGTTCACCCAGGGGCAAGTGGAAGCGTTTGGGTAAGACTCCGACGAGTCAAATCAGACTTGCCCGGGGCCTTTATCGGTGGAAGCTTACGAAGCCGGATTACGCCACAGTCGAAGTTCGCAGACCTACTTCGAATAGAACAGTCAACTTTCAGCTTTACAAAAAAGATGAAATTCCATCAAGAATGGTGCGTGTCTCTGGTGGCCGTTTCAAGCTTTGGCTCAACGGTATGAGTCATCATGAGATTGAACTGGACGATTACTTTATCGATCAGTACGAAGTCACAAACAGGGAATTTAAAGAATTTGTGGACATCGGCGGTTATCGCAACGAGAAATACTGGAAACAGGAGTTCCTTAAGGACGGTGTCGTTCTTTCATGGTCGGAGGCCATACAGGAGTTTCGCGACCAGGCCGGCGGCACAGGTCCGATAGACTGGAGAAACGGGAACTATCCGGAGGGGCAGGATGATTATCCTGTCGGCGGAATCAGTTGGTACGAGGCGGCCGCTTATGCTGAATTTACAGGCAAAGAATTACCTACCATATATCATTGGAGCAGAGCGGGGATAACGGCAGGCAGGTATTCGGGCACAATTCTTCTACACAGCAATTTCAGTCAAAAAAGCCCCGCTTCGGTTGGAGACTACCAGGGCATGGGCAGTTATGGTACATACGACATGGCCGGAAATCTGAGGGAATGGTGTTGGAATAAAGCCAGTGATAACCAGCGTTACATTTTGGGCGGTGCGTGGGACGAGCCGGAATATAAGTTCGTGATACCGGCTGCCTTCAACCCGTTTGACCGGTCAACAACAAATGGATTCCGTTGTGTGAAATACGTCTCGGAGACTACAGTTCCGGAAATGGCCTTCGACGACATAGCCTTTGAGACTCGGGATTACAGCAGGGAAACACCTGTCTCTGATGAGGAATTTCAACTCTACAAAAAGACTCTTTACTCCTACGAGAAAGATGCACTGAATGAAGTTGTTGTAGCAGTTGACGACTCGGAGAAATACTGGAGGCACGAGACGATTATCTTCGATGCAGCCTATGGTGAGGAACGAGTAATTGCCCATCTTTATCTTCCTCGAAACTCCTCGCCTCCCTATCAAACGGTGATCTATTTTCCCGGCAATTCGGCCCTTTTCTTACATCAGTATCACGCCGGGGGCCTTCCTGACTTTCTTCTACGAAGCGGGCGCGCAGTGCTTTACCCCATTTACAAGGGAACATATGAGCGAAACAGTGGTTTACAGTCTAATCGCCCGACTCGTTCGCTGTCCTACAGAGACCACGTGATCTGGTGGTCTAAAGACCTGAGCAGGTCAATTGATTATTTAGAGCTTCGTGGGGATATTGACCATGAAAAAGTGGGTTTTTTCGGTTTGAGCTGGGGTGCGGCTCTGGCGGCGATTTTTCCCGCAATAGAGAACCGCATCAAAGTATGTGTGTTAGTGGGTGGAGGATTCTACTTTGAAGCTGCTCTTCCGGAGGTTGATCAAATCAACTTTGCTCCCCATGTAAGGGTACCGGTATTAATGATCAACGGCCGGTATGATGGTGCACTGCTGGTTGAAAAATCCCAGCGTCCGATGTTTGCTCTTCTCGGTACGCATGAGAAAGATAAACGGCATCTGCTCCTTGACACAGGACATCTACCGCGAGAACACGTCAATGAGGAGAGCCTGAAATGGTTTGACCTCTATTTTGGCCCTGTTGTGCACAAAGAGGCAAAACAAACTGAATAACGAAAATATTGAATTATGTAATCAGCAGCAGAATCCTCCGGGTGTAATGATATGAGCGAAATGAGCCAAAGGGACATGCTTTTGTTAAGCCAGATTCGCAAAGGAAAGGGCGGCGCGTGGGAACACCTTATAGAGGAATACGAAGGGCGACTTTTGAACTTTGCGACCGCTCGCCTTCCTCAGCGTGCAGATGCCGAGGATATTGTTCAAGACACATTCGTCTCCTTCATCAAGGGATTGAGCAATTTCCGCAGCGAAACCAGCCTGGAAACTTACCTGTTTATCATTTTGCGCAACAAGATTTTCGATCGCTACCGCAGCAGACGGTCAAAATCAGTCTGCCTGATTCAGGATGCCTATAGTGACCGACAAGGTGATGAAGACGTCAATGTTTTGGAGCGGATGTCGGGGCCCGAGCCCACAGCCAGTTGGTATATCAGCCAGGTTGAAGAGCAGGAACTTTGGCGAAAGGCACTGACAAAGTCCCTTCGAGAACTGCTTAAGGTATTCAAGACATCGCAGAAGTTTCGTGATTTGAAGATGATTGAGCTGCTGTTTTACTGCAAGATTCCTAATAAGTATGTTGCGAATCTATTCAAGTTGAAAGAGATAACAGTGAGAGTTTTCAAACATCGGTGTCTCAAGCGGATACGCGGAAATATTACAAAACTTGACGCCTTAACGAATCTCGCTTCTTCAAATTATGAACACTTCCTGACTGAAATCTGGGAGTCCCATCGACTTAGCTGCCCGAAGCGCAGTACCCTTGGTGCCTTTCTGCTGGAAACTTTAGAGCCGAGATGGTTTGATTATGTAGATTTTCATCTGACCACATTAGGTTGTCATTTCTGCCGGGCCAACCTCAAAGACCTCAAGCGTCACAAAACCACGGATGAACAGCGTCTTTTTCGGAAACGAATTATGGAATCCACAGTTGGTTTTCTTTCCAGTTCATAGTGTTATTAAATTATGGCCTTAAAGTCATAAAAAAATCTACGAAATTATAGTAACATTTTCAGGTCTTTTACGTCTTAATATATAGGTGAGTTATAGCCTGAATTGACGTCAGGGCTTGTGGTTAGCTGTAAAAACGACTAATATCCCAGCGGATTATGAGCATCCGGTTATCTTTTTTGAAAGGAGAACAAGTTAGCCCAAGAGCGAATCTAAAGATTTCGCCGTGTGTTTTTCTTCATATTTTGAAAATTTTCATGAAATCTCAGGAGTAATTACGAAAAAGGGTGTAATTTCCTTGACATTTTTTCCTTATTCAGATACATTGTTATAAAGAAGGAAGGTGGGAAAAGGTTTTTTTCGCCTCCTACCTGGATTTTTTCCACAAAAAAGCCAGTTGCTTTCTAATGCAGAACAGCATAAGAGTTTCACAGGAAAGGACAAGGTACTGAAAACAGGAGCAAATATTCAATTCCATTTTGATTTTATACATGTCTTAAAGCCCAATTCCTACGCTGTAAACGCACCGTAAATATCAGCTAAAAGGAAGAGGCAACAAGGATCGGCAGTGCGAATGGCTGCCCCAGAGAAACAAGGAGAAAACGATAAGGGTATTCAGGGAACGACATCATACGATTTTTTTGTTCGGCATGCGAGCCATAACACTGGGGGCAGCAGCGGCCTGTATGCTGGCAATAGTCACATGGCAGGGCTTAGTTGTACCTGTCGAGGCCGGCCAACCTGTCTCCGAGAAGATTAGGATCAGTGAGGAAAAAGAACAACAATATGTTCCCGGTGAGGTCCTTGTGCTGCTTTCGGCGGACGCGGATAGAAACGGTGTGGTTGAGGCTGCGGAGGACTTGTCCGGAGTTGAAGCCGCGGTGAAGGGGACAATCGAAAAGCGTATCGGTCTGTCGCATGGGAAAGAGGTGCTTCGGGTTAAACTGCCGGGCGGACAAACGGTAGAGGATGCAATTGCAGAGAACTGGGGTGCGAGAGACCGACGCATACTGGTTGTTGAACCCAATTACCGTGTGCGTATAGCTCGGATTCCAAACGACGTCCGCTTCCTTGAATTGTGGGGTATGAACAACGCCGGTCAGACAGGAGGGACAGTAGATGCAGACATTGATGCGCCGGAGGCCTGGGACATCGCTACCGGTGTACCGGACGGCTCAGACGTAATAGTTGGTGTTATAGATTCGGGTATCGACTATCTACACCCGGATTTGGCCGGCAATATGTGGGTCAATCCCGGAGAGATACCCAACAATGGTGTCGACGACGACGGTAACGGATATGCCGACGATGTGCACGGCTACGATTTCTACCAGGACGATGGTGATCCGAGTGACCCGGCAGGCCATGGGACACACTGTGCTGGTACAATTGCAGGTATTGGTGATAACGGGATTGGCGTAGCCGGGGTCAACTGGCGATGTAAGTTGATGGCGCTGCGATTTCTTAGTGCTCAAGGTTCGGGCAGCACGGTGGATGCAATAGAGGCAGTAAACTACGGAGTAGCCAACGGCGCAAAGATTTTGAGCAATAGCTGGGGCGGCGGCGGATACTCACAGTCTCTGGAAACTGCGATTACCGACGCACGCAACCAGGGAGTGCTGTTCGTAGCTGCTGCGGGTAATTCGGGAGTCGATAATGACTCTCAGCCACATTACCCATCGAGTTACGATGTTTCTAATGTGATTGCGGTCGCGGCAACAGACGATGATGATGCGCTGGCCAGCTTTTCCAGCTACGGTGCTGAGTCGGTGGACGTTGGTGCGCCAGGCGTGAGTATTCTCAGTACCGTCCCGACATTTAGAACCCTTTTTGCTGAGGATTTTCAGGGTGCGGTCACTCCTGGTTTTGGGGGCACACAGATGGTTCAGGATGGACCGGAAAACCGCTGGGGCACGGTGCTTTACCCGATAGGTGCAACAGACAATATTGCTGCCCGCGGGGATTGGGCCAACACCCGACCTTATTTGAACGACAGTAACGGCTCTATTGTAACGCCTGCTTTAGACACGCGTGGGCTGCGCGGACTTACGCTGGAGTTCGATTACCGCTACGAGATTGGTGACGGCGATGAATTGAGCGTCGACGTGTGGGACGGTACGACATGGCAGAAGGTCTTTTCAAGATCCAATCCCAATAGTTACCACATGGACTATTACTGGTGGATACTGATTGAAATTCCGGAGTCGTATCGCAATGAAGAAATGAAGATAAGGTTCCGTTGGATCAGCGATGATGTCGATAACGAGTACTTCGGGGGGGAAATAGACAATATTCATGTTCAATGTATCGAAGACAATGTCGGTGATTATGTTTATAAGCAGGGCACGTCTATGGCGACACCGCACGTGGCGGGTGTAGCTGCGCTGGTAATGGCGAATGTTCCCGGTTCTGTTGGGACTATAATCTCGCTGGAGGAATTGAAGTCGAGAATCTTGTGGACGGGCGATCCGATACCGGCGCTGGACGGCATAACCGTCTCCGGACGCCGCCTCAATGCGTACAATGCCTTAGCCGCGTCGCCCGGAGTTAAAGTGGTTGCTCCTAACGGCGGAGAAAGCTGGGAAATATCGTCCACGCACGATATTGAATGGTATTCAATCGGCACGGGCTCTGTCCTTGATATTTACCTGTACAAAGGAGACAGCTTTTACTCGCTGTTGGCCGAAGACGTTCCCGTAAGCGGCAAGTTCACCTGGAATATACCAGTAAGCTTGCCATCCGATTCAGATTACCGTATCCTGATAACCGACGGAACATACTCGGATGAAAGTGACAGTGACTTCGAGTTGTATTGTAAGTCCCTTGTAGAGCCAAACTATCCGGATCCGTGCAACGGCGCTAGCGATGTTGGAGTGGATACAGACCTGATATGGAACTTCTGGGGACCGGACCTGGAACCTTGTACGATTACTTTTGATGGATTGGAAGGTACCCAGGTCGACGGTTTGATCAGCGGCGACGTAACATTCGGTTTCTCTTCTTATGATGCTGCCATCGCTTCCATCGGCGTTGGTCCGGGTGACACCCTATACGTCCAATTTCCGTACATCGAGGGAGATGCCACAGGGACTTTGACACTGGAGTTTGCTATTCCAGTGTTCGGAGTTTCCTACGGTTTTGTATTGAGCGCTTTGGTCACTCAACCTGATGCAAGCACAATGGTTTTCTATGATAGTTTGATGAGGCCGATCGGTACTTTTTCGGCCGATGCCGGTAATATGGGATTCGACTGGACGGAGGGGCTGAATACCGGTACAAGTACAAGGCCGATAGCGCGTGTTGACATTACTTTTTCTCATCCCGATCCTAATTTCCCGCGTTTTGCGATGGATAACATAACTTACAGCCCCATTCCCGGAGGCGGAGGGCTTCCGGGGCCGGCAGCAGCAAGCGAGAGTGGAGGTATGGATGAAGCAGAAGGCGGGGATCGAAATACAAGCGGGTCCGAGGGCGGCTTTCAGCCATGGGTCCGGTCAAATTTGCCTGAATACGAGTACATGTTAGCGGGCGTCCGACACGGTGATGAATCCGGTTTGAAAAATTCGGAGGCACCGGAAACAATAGCAACGGCTGGTAGTATAAGTGTCCTACATAGGGGTGGTCCTGATGCCGGAGATTACATCTTCGTTGACAGCTATGATCCAAATGGTCCATCTTTCGATTGGATCGAGATCGGTGCTGCTCCTCCACCTCCTCCGCCTCCGCCTAGTGGGACTGAGCCGGAACCTGAACCCGACGAGACTGTAACCGGGATTCATCTCAGTCTCGTTGATGACAGTTACTACTACCCTATTGAGCTGCCGTTTAGCTTCACTTTCTATGGCAGCATCTACAATCGTGTTGCGGTTGGCTCGAATGGAACGATTTACTTCGAGGATGAGTACCTTGGTTATGGCAACTGCTGCATTCCGTGCAATACGGCTTACGACGTTAATAGTTTCATAGCGGTTTACTGGGACGATCTTATACCCAATCCCGATGGAACCGACAACGTGTATTATTCGATTGTTGGTGAGGAGCCCAATCGTATTCTGGTAGTGCAGTGGGAGAAGGTCAGTCACTACGATTCTGAAGATGACAGGGTGACTTGTCAGGCGCAGCTTTTCGAAGGCAGCAACGAAATACTGCTTCTTTATGCGGATCCCAGCTCAAGGGCTGGTTTGCTTGCAACGGTGGGCATCCAGAGGGACAGTGAAACAGGTTTGAACTATATCTGCAGCGAGCCGACGCTGGAGCCTAATTTAGCAGTTTTGTTCAAGTACCAGCCTCCTTGTCCTAAGACCTGGGATGTTTACTTAGGTACGGATCCGAACACAATGGAGCTGATTGAAAGTGGTTTGACCGACCCGATATGTGACCCGACGCCTGATCCCGGCCAGACACTGATGAGTGGTATGAGATACTACTGGAAGGTAGTACAGAAGAACTGCTGCAATGCGGTCGACGGAAATGACTGGTCTTTCACAACGGTGAACATACCACCAGTCGCCGATGCCGGAGGTGACCGGATTGTCGAATGTGCTTGCAATACCGGGCAGGGGACACAGGTAACATTAGACGGCACGGGTTCGAGCGATGCCGACGAGACTCCACTGACGTATACATGGACGGGGCCTTTCCTCGAGAGTCCGGCACATGGAGCTGCGCCAACCGTTACGTTGGATGGCGGATGCCCGGGTGAATACGTGATAACACTGGTTGTAAGTGACACAATAGTGGACTCGGAGCCCAACGAGGTCTTGATTACAGTTGTTGACACGACGCCGCCGGCCGTCACCTGCCCCGCGGATGTTACACTTGAATGTTCGGCAGATACCAGTGTTGAGGCAAATGGCTCTGCTACGGCCAGTGATATGTGCAGCAGTGTTACAATTACGCATACTGACCAGTGGCAGCCCGGCTGCGGTAATACGGGGACTATGATGCGTACCTGGACAGCGGTGGACGGATACGGCAACAGCACAACCTGTGTACAGACGATAACGGTGGTGGATACGACTCCGCCTGAATTCGAGTTCTCTGTTACACCAACAACGTTGTGGCCGCCGACTCATAAGATGGTTGAGATTACACCATCCTGGACAGTAAGTGATGAATGTGATGCATCGGCTGATGTGTCACTTGTCGGCATCGTGATGAGCGAAGATGATAACACCGTAGGGGCTGGAAACACTACCGGAGATATTGAGATAGGCGAGAACGGCGAAATCTATGTAAGGTCTGAGCGCAGCGGCGCCAATAGCGGCAGACTTTACACTATCACCTATCAGGCAGTCGATGATTGTGGTAACGTAACTTTAAGAAGCGCTACCGTTGGCATACCACATGACTTTAAGGTTTTAACCAGAATAGCTGATAGATGGCTTTTGTCCGGCCATGAAGGTTCGATTAAGGTGGACTTTAACAATGACGGGATTGTGAATCTGGCGGACTTTGCCAGATTTGCTGAAAACTGGATACAATAGGAAGTTACAGGTTACAAAGGAAACTTGTGATTGTAACTTTATTCGTCTCTGCACCGGCTGTGACGCCGGGCAGGAGCAGTAGTTTTCTGCTCTGCTGCCTGTCTTTGTGGATTTTACAATACTGGCAAATCAGAATCGTAAATTCTTACATCCCACTTACGGCATATCTCAGCATGAGAAACCTTACCGCACAATAACTCCAAATCTGGTGTCTCACTCTTTCACGGGGCCGGTATACCTTACCTTTTCTCCCACCTTTTATACTTCCGCCATATTCTGAAATATACTTTTGCTATTGAATCTATTGCATCGGAAAAAACAGCAATATTAACATCTTCAAGGCTTTTTGTTCCCAATCTTTTCCAATTGTTGGATGTGACATTTCTATGGTCGTTTCCTTCCCGGATAAATGAATAAGAAAGAAGGTATGAGTATTGGCAAATTGCACTCATAAAATCCCAAACATTACCGTTATCAGTTCCCCAGGACACACTAAATTTCCTTTTACGAAGATTCTCTTCAACTTTCTTAAGAAAAGACTTATTATATTGCTGCTCTTTTTTCTTATCAAGCAATGGGGATCCTGCCGGGTTATAGAAGAAACGTTCATTCGCTTTATCCAGCAGATAATTCTTTTTTATTGTGTCGTCCCATACTTTTTCAAGTTTGCCGTGAATATTTCTCCCTTCTGAAAATCTTCTGCTGTCACAGTGGAAAGGGACATGCGCATCTGCCACGTAATGACTGAGCATAAACAACAGTGTTGCTACATGATTATCCGTAGGAGCGATAGGAGAGCCTTTTTCCTCACTTTCCTGCATCTTCAGGTTGTCTATAACAGAATGAGCGATTGATTCACATCTATCAGGCAGGTTGGTATTTTTATCAATTGTATATGATTTTTGCTTTAAATCAGAATCTTTACAATGCTGATATAACAAGTATGTTGTTGGCAGTTTTCTAAACTTGCCCTTTTCTCCATCATTTACCGGAGTAAATTTAAGTACATGACTGCTTGCCATGTCTTTTATAATCATATCCGGATACCAGGC
>JAUWLI010000164.1 GCA_030613765.1 Phycisphaerae bacterium | reverse complement strand
TGACATGAGTGGTTTTATTCAATGTTAAAGAATGGGTATATTTCGTACCTACAGCATTCCCGCTCACAGGCTGGCGCGGGTCGGAGCCGTCGAGGGTATAATAAATGTCGCCGGATGGATTAGTATTATCCATGGACAAATAATCGCCTGCTAAAACCGGGCCGCCGTGCTGGTATGAACCGTTGATATAAAAGACCGGAGCGCTCACGTCCGGATAGAGGCTTCTGTTCTTTATGTCATCCAAGACAATCGCTGTTCGCTCCGGGATGTAGGTGTTTAGCTGCCAGTCGCGCTCAAGCAGCCAATGGGGGTCACGCATATAACGGATATACGCATACTTGTCTATCTGATTATCGCCCCAGCGTGCAGACTCTCCTACAATTGCATGTTCAACCTCGTTGAGCCGGACAGTGTACAGCGCCGCAGAGCCCTCAGGGGTGAGCACACCATCATTGAAAAAGTGCCGATGCACATGGTCAGCAAAGAGCAGCCTGTACTCATTGTTTTGGCTCAACCGTTGATGGAGTCCAGTAGGACCACCGCTGTTGTCCTTACCGGTTACGTCTTCGTAGAGATTCTCCATCGAGTGCTCGGCGTCCCAACTATGGTATCGCCACCGACCATCAGGATCTACGCGCCCACTTGTGGCATACCAGTTTTGATGCGCCCAATCCGTGTTGCCAACGTAAAAATTGGTAATCATGTAATCGATAAAGTTGGGGACATCCAAGTATTGTTGAATTAACAGGTACTGAGCATTGCTCCCAAGCCCGCTGTTGGCAATATCGAACATATCGCTGTAGCTGTCGCCTGTGCCGTGGATAACCGTTGACGAGTTGTGTTTTAGGACATCGTAGTCATCATCGTCACCACCGAAGTAAGAGGCAGCGAAGTGCTCATCCGGCCTTTCATGCAGCCAATACAATCCCCAGTACAGACCATTTAGATACAGGTGGACATGCCTGCCGTACGTGCCATAACCGCCCATGGCATTTTGAATGTCAGATACAAATTGGTCTCGCGCGTATTGGGCAACATCCCGCTGATATACCGACCGGCCCATGATCCACGGTCGAGTCCCGCGAACTAAAACACCGCCACCATAGCCCCAACTGTTATTCATGCGGGCGTCCAAAACAAGTGTGTCAAACTGGTCGGTTGCTTCATCGCCAAATACCGGGAATCTAAGCTCAGTCGGTCCATACTCACCCTTGAATTTTAATCTCATAGAGAGTTTGTCCATCTTCCATCTGTTTGTGCTACTTCCCCCGACAATCATTACTGCGCAGTCAATCTGGAAGCCCTCGTCACCTTCAGGGAAGATCATTTCAGCCGAGACTGCCCGCTCTATCGTCTCTCCCTGTGGGTAAATACCCTGACCACCACTTCCAACCCAGTCGTTGACATCCATCACGAGCGAGAGAGTCGGGACGGCCTTGAGGTCCTCTTTTATTGAAGTGCCGTGAGTGCTCACTACTACCGGGTCCATCTCGTAGTCCGGCCCAGCGTGCCCCCAGCCGCTGGTGGGAAATCCCGAAGGATAGGGAGGCTGCTGGATAACATCATCGAGAAATATGTATGTGTGCGTTTCGACCTTGGAATCGAGCCAGCCCGGCTTGACCGCAACCGCCCGAATGATGGTCGTCTTATCGATTTCAAGCGGTGGATCAATCGCAGGATCATAGGTAGATCCGTGGGTTATCGTTGGAAGCGAACCATCGAGAGTGTAACGAATCTTGGCGCCCTTCGGCCCGTTAGACAATGTCAAATCGATATGCCAATCCGGCGGGCCGGTATAAAAAGTCCGCTCGGTGCTGAGCCAGACATCTGAGACAACTCCCATCGCACCGGAAATGTTAAATGTGCCCGGTGTAGATGTCGTGAAGTATTGCGGGGTCGCCAGGATCCTCGCGACGACCAACTCGGGCAGAATCAGAAATTCACCATTATTCTTGATGTCATTGAGCCCGTGGATAGCCAAAACATTCACACCAGATCTTAACAGGTGTAAGTAGGCCAGAAGGTTGATCTCCTCGAAGACCGAAGAATCCTCAATCGGACGGTCGGACAGGGCTGTTGAATTCCAGGGCAATGAGCCGGGCGCGTTTCCCTTCGTAAGGTACTGGCCGTTGAGATACGCAACGCCCCCATCCTCGTACTTCATTCGCAATATCAGCGTTTCAAAAAGGTCAGGGTCAATCTCTCCGAGGTCAAATTCAATGCGTATCCACAGCGAGGCATTAACATTTAGCATCTGCTGCTGCACATCAGTGCCAGCCCCACTTCCGAAGCCGAGGCTGGTCGGTCCCGTATTCCAAGTTGAATCATCAAAATCGACATCAGTCCAATCAGTGCCCAGACCCGCATCGCCATCGGTGGGCACGTAATAAGAAGCGGTCGCGCCTGTTGGCACGAGCATCGTGGCGTGCTGCGCCATACCATATGAGACATTGGTCAACTGTTGAGGGTATTCCGGAAAGAACTGGTGGGCGATGGTATTACCGTCATCAGCTACCAGCGCCAGATAATCTCCGCCCATGTCGAGCTCGAAGTTGGTGTGATAGTGACCGTTAGGGTCAAGATATGGGTAATTCAGCGGGTTTTCCTCGAACGTCTTCTGTGAGGCAAAGATAATCAGGAACTCACCAGACTTAACCTGTAGACCGTTCGGGAATTGCCACTTGGTCAGGTCGTTTTTATTGTCGGTCAGATACCAGCCATCCAGATTAACAGTTGTTTCGGTCGGATTGTAAATCTCAATCCAGGCGGATGATTCGCCGTCTCCATCCAGCAGCTCGTTCGGATCAAATGGCGGCTGGCTGGCGTTGCTCGCCATAAACTCGTTAATGACGATGTGGGGGTCTACTTTCTGCCAATTGTTTGCCAGCAGGGCAAAATCGGCTATATTAACCCCATTAGCGCCATTCAGGTCGGCAATGCAATCAAGGGTGAGGCAGTACGGGGCCAACCACTGCCAGGCAAAAGCCTGAACATCTTTGGAATCAACTACATGGTCTGCATTCAAATCACCTACGATTTGAGCTTGAACACCAGTCGAACAGGCCAAAATTGCTATCAACACGAGTGATAGCAATGAGGTTTTAACTGATCTAAGCATCTATATTTCTTTCCTCATTGACGTTTTGGGCCACTAATCGCGATTTTATCTTTGTCGCTTCAGGGCCTAAAAATTCTAATTATCGGTTACATGAATTTTATCTATTTTAACATATATTGAGTAGTTTAGTCAATGACTATTGCCCTCAGACCTCGGATTTTTACCAAAATTACCGTCTTAACATGTCCCTATGTAGCGAGAAACAGGTGCTCATCGGTTTGTTTATGCACCTACCCGTTCAGTATGTCTGCGCCAGTCATTGGCTATCAAAATATACGCGGCTTTTTGGATTTTGTTTATAAGCTGATTTGTAAGCATCTGCCTGGCTTTGCCGTAAGTCTTTACTTCGATGAGGCTTAAGAGATTAAAGCAGCGGGCCAATAATCCATTGGTCGCAGGTTCGAATCTTACCGCCCCCCATTCTAACTTCTTGCTTATGTAGTCTTATATACCCAACAAGTTACCTTTTATCATCTGTGACCTTTGTCAAAATGCACCATACTTACATCATGGCAAAAAACTCAAATCAGCTCGTACATAAACTATTGACAAACACAGCAATTATGGTATACATGGACAACCAAGGTGGATAGCGTAAATCCATCAGTTCAAGTAAGTTACCTTGCTTATAATGACCTGGAAACAGTGAGGCAATTCACCAAAAGCCAATGGTAACTTCTGGAACGAGGATAGCATTTTAATTAAACAGCAGCATAGTAGGAGGACAATCACTATGAGCGAAAACACGAGAAAAAACACATCTCGTCGCGATTTTCTGAAGAATACCGGCCGGATCGCAGCAACTTCGGCCGTAATGGCGGGTATCGTTCCGCGCATTTATGCAGGTGAGAACAATACCATCAAGGTGGTCCTGATCGGCTGCGGTGGCCGGGGCACAGGAGCAGCATCACAAGCCCTTTCAGTCAAAAACGGGCCAATGAAGCTCGTTGCCCTGGCAGATGTTTTCGAGAGCCGTCTTGCCCGCAGTTACAAGAGTTTGAAAGGCCGGCACTCTAAAAAAGTGGACGTGCCTAAGGACCGCCAGTTCCTCGGCTTTGACGGTTACAAGAAGGCGATGGACTGTCTTGATAAAGGTGATGTGGCGATTTTTGCAACGCCCCCGGCATTCCGCTGGGTGCATTTTGGATACGCAATTAAAAAGGGCCTGCACGTCTTTATGGAAAAGCCCGTTACCGTCGACGGCCCGTCAACACGCAAGTTGTTTAAACTCGCTGAAGAGTCTGTTAAGAAGAATCTCAAGGTTGGTGTCGGCCTTATGATCCGCCATTGCCGGGGCCGGCAGGAGCTGAAACGCCGTATCGATGACGGCGAGATCGGCGATATTGTCATGATGAGAGCGTACAGGATGGGCGGCCGGGCGTGCGCTGTAGGTCCCAAGCCGGACGGTATCAGCGAGCTTCTCTGGCAGATCCAGAAGTTCCACAGCTTCCTGTGGGCCAGCGCCGGCATGTACAGCGACTACTATATTCATCAGATAGACGAGTGTTCGTGGATGAAAGGTGCCTGGCCAGTCGAAGCCCATGCCTCTGGCGGCCGACACTACCGCGGCAATGCAGTCGACCAGAATTTCGACAACTACTCTGTGGAATACACTTACCCGGACGGAACCAAGTTTTTCTACTACGGCCGGGCCATCAGCGGCTGTAAAGGTGGATTCGACAGCTATGTCCACGGTACTAAAGGTTCGGGAGTCGTCTCGACACGCGGCCATCATCCGGGCAGGGTCCGTACTTACAAAGGGCACAATATGACGAGCGAGAACCTGATTTGGAAAGTCCCGCAACCCGAGCCGAGCCCGTACCAGCTCGAATGGGACGACCTGATCGACGCCATTCGTAAGGACAAGCCTTACAACGAAGCAAAGCGCGGCGCCGAAGCAAGCCTTGTGAACTCTATGGGCCGCATGGCCGCCCACACAGGCCAGGTCATAACCTTCGACGATATCCTCAACTGTAAGCACGAGTTTGCCCCGGATGTCGATAAGCTAACGATGGATTCCCCGGCGCCTCTTCAGGCCGGGCCCGATGGCAAATATCCCGTCCCACAGCCGGGTAAGCTAAAAGACAGGGAATACTAAGATTTCGTTTGGTTCGTATATAGTGACAATTTGTTCAAGTGTTAATATGTAAGGTGTAATGATGCAACGCTACAGCATTGTTTCTTATCGTGTGGTCACATATTTGGCGCTGTTCGCCATTAGCGTCGTTGCCTGTCAGTCTCCGGACGTGGAAGGTAAAGAACGTGATCACAAGAAAAAATATACCGAAACTATTACGTCCAAGAGTGGTGATAAGATATCATTCAATATGGTACTTGTTCCCGGTGGAACGTTTGAAATGGGAAGCCCAAAGGATGAACCAGGCCGCAAAGACGATGAAGGACCACAGCACAAAGTACGCATCAAGCCTTTTTACCTCTGTACGACAGAGACTACCATTGAGCTTTTTATGGCCTACTATCGGGAGACGATGACTTCAAAGAAAGACTTCTTCGAAGAGGAAAAGGCAGAAAAGGAAGCTAAGCAAAGTAAGGATGACGTTGACACGATTAGCGGCCCTACACCCGTTTACGGGGACCTTACGATGGGGTATGAGAAGAAGCATCCAGCCATGGGGATGACCTGGCACAACGCCACGGTTTTCTGTAAGTGGCTTTCAAAAAAGACGGGCAGGAAATATCCCTTACCGCAAGAAGCCGAATGGGAATATGCCTGCCGTACAGGCACCACTAATGTCTTCGGCTTTGGAAACGACAAAAAACGACTTGTGGATTTCGCCTGTTATGAAGCCAATTCTGATGATGAGACCGGCGAGGTGGCCAGGAAAAAACCCAATAGCCGGGGCTTATATGATATGCAGGGCAACGTTCGTGAATGGGTTTACGACTTCTACAGTCCCGAGGCATACAAGGATGCCGCCAAAAAAAGCCCGGCCGTCAATCCGCGAGGACCAAAGAGCGGTAAGGTGCACGTAGCTCGCGGTGGTGACTATAGCAGCTCGATAGAGGAGCTTCGCTGCGCAGCCAGGGCCTTCGAAGAGGATTGGTGGCGCTTCGGCGACCCACAGATACCCAAGAGCAAGTGGTGGCTGCCCGAAATGGATATTATAGGTTTTCGGATAGCCAGTTCTATAGAACCAAAATAAACACGTTCAGGCAAATAGAACGCAATAAATGAAAGGATGAGTCCAATGGATGCTTCACAAAATACGACACGGCGCAAATTCCTGAAAAGTACGGCAGCTTTAGCAGGGGGTGCGCTGGCAAGTAAATTGACTACAGGCGAAGTTGCCTATGCCGGCGGCAGCGATATCATCCGCGTGGGCATGATTGGCTGCGGTGGACGTAACACCGGCGCCGCCGCCCAGGCACTAACAGCAGACCCCGGCACCCGGCTGGTTGCGATGTGCGACATCTTCATGGACCGCGTCAAAGGCAAACGCCAAATCCTCAAAGAACAGAAAAAAGACCAGGTCACTGTAGACGACGACCACTGCTTCGCCGGCTTCGACGGCTACAAGCACGTGATCGAATCGTCGGACGTGGTAGTGATTGCCAACGCGGCCAAGTTCCATCCCCTCCATACCATGACAGCAATCAAGGCGGGAAAGCACGTATTCGTAGAGAAACCCCACGGCATC
>JAUWLI010000111.1 GCA_030613765.1 Phycisphaerae bacterium | reverse complement strand
GTAACGCTTTTTGCAAGGTTTCGAGGTTTGTCAACATCGTGGCCGCGAAGCACAGCCGCATGATAGGCGAGCAGTTGCAGCGGCACAACGGTCAGCAACGGCTGCAAAAGCTCCGGCACATCCGGGATAGTAATTAAATGGTCGGCGTGTTCTTTGATATTCTCATCCCCTTCTGTTGCTACGGCGATAATTTTCCCGCCTCGTGCCCGCACTTCCTCGATGTTGCCCATAATTTTGTCATATTGCGGTCCGGTCGTGGCAATAAAAACCGCTGGCATGTCGTCAGCAATTAAAGCAATCGGGCCGTGCTTCATCTCCGCAGCGGGCAAACCCTCAGCGTGAATATAACTTATTTCCTTCAGTTTCAGAGCCCCTTCAAGGGCAACCGGGTAATTAAAGCCGCGGCCTAAGAAAAGCCAGTTGTCCTTATCGATATTTGCTGAGGCTATCTCTTTAATATGGTCGGACTGCTGCAATATTTGGCTTATCTTATCAGGTATTTGGGAAAGCTGGTCGATGTACCTGACTGCATCGTCACTGCTTATATGCCTTCTTCTGCCCAGTTCAATGGCCAGCATTGTCATCACCGCCACCTGAGCGGTAAATGCCTTTGTGCTGGCAACACCGATTTCCGGGCCGGCATGAAGATATATCCCCGCGTCGGTTGCCCTGGCTATGGAAGAGCCGACGACGTTGACAATACCGAGCACCGTCGCACCTCGTTCCTTGGCCTGCTCTACCGCCGCAAGAGTATCGGCAGTTTCGCCCGATTGGCTTATTGATATAACGACGGTGCCATCCTCAATGATTGGATTGCGATATCGAAATTCACTGGCGTACTCGGTATCCGTCGGGATACGTGCCAACTGCTCAAACAGGAATTCTCCCACGAGGCCGGCGTGGAATGCGGTACCGCAGGCAGTGAGGATAAGGTGTTTTGTGCGTGTCATCTCACGCAGGTATTCGTCTATGCCGCCAAGTTTAATTTTTGCGTTTTGCTTATCGATTCTACCGCCCATACAAGTGTTCAAAGCTGTCGGCTGCTCAGAAATTTCTTTAAGCATGTGATGCTGGAAGCCGCCCAGCTCGATTTGTTCCAATGAAAATTCGATTTCAGTCAGGTCCTTGGCGACAGCAATATTGTCATTCGTTTTGGTGTGAAAGCCATCCGGGCCGACAGTAACCATCTCGTTGTCGGCAAGATATATCGCCTGAGTTGTATGCTCTACGATTGCAGCCGCATCCGAAGCGAGGATATATTCGTTATCACCAACTCCCAAAATCAGGGGGCTACCTCTTTTGGCACCGATGAGCGTATCAGGAAACTCTGAGCACACAATCGCCAGGCCAAAGGTGCCGTGCAGCTCGCCAAGAGCCCGCTGAACCGCCCATTCAAATTTGTTCTGACCATCGGATTGATTTTTACCCTTTCCCTCATCGTCTTTCGCATAGAAATAGCCGATTAAGTTTGCTATCACTTCGGTGTCGGTTTCGCTGGCAAACTCAGCCCCTTCATTTTTCAGCCACGTCTTCAGTGTGCTGTAGTTTTCGATAATGCCGTTGTGAACAACGGCTATTTTGCCTGTATAGTCGAGGTGCGGATGTGCGTTGACGGCGTTCGGCTTACCGTGCGTAGCCCAGCGTGTATGGCCGATGCCGAACGTCTCAGCGGCAGCAGGTTCATCTAAAATCTCTTCCAGAACGCTTATCCTGCCGCTGGTCTTTTTGATCCTTATCGCACCGCTGCCCAGAAGCGCCACACCGGCTGAGTCGTATCCCCGATACTCCAGACGTTTTAGTCCCTCTATGAGAATCGGTTGTGCAACCTTTTTACCCAGATAAGCTACTATGCCACACATTCACATTTTCCTTAATCTTGCCAGGCTCAACAGAGTAAATCGGCAAAAAATACAGCCATCAATAATATAAAACACAATGCTAACGGAAAAATATGTTTTGACGAATTTCGCCTAAAGTGTGCTTATTATAGGCAAATTCAGCCCATTTAACAAATCAATTCTACTTAATCACTCTATTAGATATTATGACTTGACGATCCATCTCGAAAAGTGAATAGTATTGAGTTTTCAGTTGATAGTACCTGGTGAACGATAAGACAAATCATAAGGCCCGAATTAGCAAATATGTTGGTTGTTATTGATTATAATGTAGGAAATGTCAAGAGCGTATGCAATGCATTCGGCCATATTGGCTGCGATGTAAAGCTTAGCTGTGAACCGAGGGATATTGAAGGCGCTGTCGGCATTGTACTGCCCGGAGTCGCAGCATTCGGTTACGCAATGAGAGCTTTGGGTCCTCTGGCCGAACTGATAAAAAAGGTTGCTCGTACCGGCAAACCGCTTCTGGGTATTTGTGTCGGCTTCCAAATGCTTTTCGACAAAAGCAGCGAATATGGTCGGCATAACGGCCTTGGATTAGTTTCAGGCAGCGTCGTTCCAATCCCTTCTGAGCAGATAGTCCCGCATATGGGCTGGAATCTTGTGAAGCTGCCGGAAGAGATGGACTTATTTGCCGGCCTGGAAAACGAAAAACATTTCTATTTCGCGCACTCTTTCTATGCCGACGTTGCCGACAACGAAGCCAAAGTTGCATTTACCGACTACGGTTTTGATTTGCCTGCATCGGTACAAAAGGCAAATATATACGGCACACAATTTCATCCTGAGAAAAGCAGCAAGGCGGGCCTTAAAGTCTTAAAGAATTTCGCGCAAATTTGTGAGGGAACAAATCCGTAATGTTGGCCAAAAGAATTATTCCCTGTCTCGACGTAAAAGATAATCGTGTTGTCAAGGGGGTCCACTTTTTAAATCTTCGTGACGCCGGCGACCCCGTGGAACTCGGCGCAAGATACAGTGAAGATGGTGCCGATGAGTTGGTTTTCCTTGACATCACTGCTACTATTCGCTCCCGCAAAACAATCGTCGAGCTTGTGGAAAAGGTTGCCGAAAACGTCTTCATCCCTTTTACTGTCGGCGGCGGCATACAGACAGTCGAGCGAATGGATGAGCTTCTACGGAGTGGCGCCGAAAAGGTTTCGGTGAATACCGCCGCAGTTCAAAATCCGAATTTGATTACCGAAGCCGCCCATCGTTTTGGAAATCAATGTGTTGTTCTGGCCATTGATGCCCGCCGGTCAAAGAAAAACCCGGACAGATGGCAGGTCTGCGTAAAAGCAGGTTCAGAACCGACCGATATTGACGCTGTTGAATGGGCTGCCAAAGGCGAAAAGTTGGGCGCAGGCGAAATCCTGTTAACCAGTATGGACGCCGACGGCACCAGGGCAGGTTACGATATCGAGCTTACTAAAGCAGTATCCGATGCAGTTAATATTCCTGTCATCGCATCCGGCGGAGCCGGGACACTGGAACACCTCTATGAAGCTATCGTTGATGGCCGAGCAGATGCGGTGCTTATGGCTTCAATCACGCACTTCGAGAATTATACTATCAATCAAATGAAAGAATACCTCGCCGGTCGCGGCATACCTGTAAATCTGTAACGCTTTACATTCAGCGAATTCGACAACTCATTTGAGCCATTCGTACAGCTCGTAATGGTCTCTGCTCATGCCCAGTTTTTCATATATTTTTTGTGCCGATTTGTTTTGCCTGTCCACATACAGACGAAGGCCCACAAGCTCCGGCGATTGCTCTACCTGCTTTTTCAGGTTCAAATACAGCTTCTTAAATACTCCTCGTCCCCGTGCCTCTGGAACGACATATAGCGAATGTATCCACAGAACGGTTCCGTTGCGCCAATCACTCCATTCGGGTATTGCCAAAAGTACCCCGAGAATCTCGCCCTTTTCCTCGGCCACCCAGTAAGTCCCCCGTGCAGGCTCTTGAAAAACACCACAGACCCCCTTGCTTACCACATCTCTATTCAGCTCCAGTCCCTCTGTCTCCTGTGCCATCTTCAGTTGCAGCTCGACAATACATTCGGAGTCACTTGATTTTGCCTTGCGAATTTCAATCATGCTGCCGAGCCTGTCATCTGACAATAATTACCTGTCCCTCCCGTTACCTTCGCCGAAGAATTTAAAAAGTGTCCAGATACATATCGATTTCCCAGTTGGTGACCTGCTTTTTGAACTCGTCCCACTCTTTTGTCTTTATGTCAATGTATCTTTCAAACAAATGCTCTCCGAGAATCCCCTGGAGGAGCTTGTCTTTTTTCAATTCGTCGAGGGCTTCCCGTAATGACGTTGGTAAAACACCTATATTTTTCTTGACCAGACTCTCATCGTCGAGGGTGTATATATTTTCCTCGACCGGCCCAGGGGGCGCGAGGTTATTTTTAATGCCATCCAGGCCCGCTTTCAACATAACTGCAAATGCAAGGTATGGATTGCAGGCAGGGTCCGGACATCGCAGCTCGATTCTCGCGGCCTCCTGCTTGGCTTTGAACCATTTGGGCACCCTCAAAAGAGCTGAACGGTTCATAGCAGCCCAGGTGACGTAGACAGGCGCCTCGAAGCCGGAAACCAATCTTTTGTATGAATTGACCGTCGGGCAAAGAACTGCGCACATTGCGTTGATATGTTTTATCTGGCCGGCAATGAAGCTGAAGGCGGCCTTTGACAGGTTGTATTTGTGGTCTTTGTCATAAAAGGAATTTTTTTGGGTTTTAATGTCAAAAAGACTCTGGTGAATGTGCATTCCGGAACCGGCGGCATCCATTATTGGTTTCGGCATAAAAGTGGCGTGCATATTGTGCACTTGGGCTATCTTCTTGGCACAGTATTTTAGTGTAACAACCTTGTCGGCTATATCCAGACAGGACCCATAGTGGAAATCTATTTCATATTGACCGAAGCCGACCTCATGATGAGAGGTTTCGACTACAATTCCGAAATTCTCAAGCGCCGCTATTATCTCCTTAATGGCCTTGTATCCTTCGTGGGATGAAAGGTCGAAATAGCTGCCATAATCTATGGGTGACGTCCTGTTTTCATCATCAACTCTAAATAGATAAAATTCCGGCTCTGGGCCGACGTTATAATCGAATCCTTCTTTTGCCGCTTCGGCAGCCGCCTGTTTAAGAATAAATCTGGGGTCTCCTTGAAAAGGCTCGCCGTCCGAGCGATAGATATCACATATCAACCTTGCTGTTTTGCCGTTTTCGGTCAGCCAGGGCACAACGGCGTAAGTTGCCATATCCGGCTTCAGAAACAAGTCGCTCTCCTGTATTCGGGCGAAACCTTCAACTGAAGAGCCGTCAAACCAGACCCCGTTGCGTGACGCATCCTCCAGCTGCTCAACTGGTATGATTAGCTCCTTTATGACGCCGAGTAAATCAGTAAATTGCAGGGTGATAAATTTAATATCATCTTTTTCGACCTGCTCTAAAATCTTCTTAACTTCCATTTAAATTCCCTTCTTTCAATTGACAATCGACACTTGACGGCTGCAATTTCTTGGCGTTTCCAGCTTGAGAAACACTGGTATTATGATATGGCCTATTCTGTGCTTTACGCAGAAAAGTGCAAGATAAATCTCAAAAATAAGGACTCAACCCCCCTAACTATTGTTGGACTATAAAAGTAACATCCCATGGGGCAGGTGGGCTGGTTCTTTTTCGCGGTTTCTCTTTGCCGCCGTCGTCGTTTCCATCTTCACCAATGCTATAGACAACAAAACCGGTTTCAAGCTTTTTGTATCTCAGCTCTTTGCCGTCGAACGGGTCTTTAGGAACTGCATCAAGGTAGGTCGGTATAAGCTCTGCGAGGTTATCAGGAAGCTTACCCGCGGCCAGGCGATAACGCTGGATTGCGAGGCCGGCCCGGGCCGTACGGAGTGTTGCCGCAGTCCTTAAATCAATAGTGGTGCAGCGGGAGAGAGCGGGCATAATTACATGCACAAGCATATGGATTCTGGATGTTTCATCAAATTTAGTGTCGACGGCATCGGCAGCCTCCTGACGCTGCTGTGGGGGAAGTTGAATAGCTTTCATGTAATCATTCATTAAGTCAAGATAAATGATCGCATCCATATCAGCCAGACCTGCAAACCTGTAGAGGGAAATCACGAGTGCGCCGAGTAGATGCGGACGGTTACTTGCAATGCTAAGCATAGAGGGAATCTTAGCGGCTGGCATTTTCAAAATGCTGACTCCCATGCACCGCTCACCTGCAAACGCGCGTATCATAGCGGAAGGGTTCCCGACATTGACAAGACTCTGACTAAGGTCGATCAATTGCTCATCCGTAAATTCAGTTCTGTTAATGGTATGTTCGAGAGTCGATACAGCAAGCGCCTGACATGCAATGCGAACGAGCTGCGAGACGAGTACGGGCTCTTTGGAAAGTGAGCGGGCCAGGCCGAAAGCTGATGTTATTGAGTCAACTGCCTGCTCCGGCTTGTCATTTTCAGCATGAAGGACAGCTTCGAGTTTGAGCAAAAAGGCGCCCGCGCGTATGTTGCTGAGGTCGGGCAACAGGATTTCGAAGCCCTTGCTAAGATCCACGGGGTAGCGGCTGTGCTCTATCGCTGCGCCCTTATGGAGCAGTTCGAGGGCCTGCTGGTTGTCGGCAAGGTACTCAGTGATAAGGGCTTTGGTCTCTTCAGCCAGCGGTTCCGTTCGCAAGGGCAGTTTTGCCTGTCCTACTACCGGCAGCAGTTTCCGTTCCTCATCTTCTTCCCATTTGTCTAAATGCGAAAAGGAATCTATGAATGTGTCGGCGGCGTTTTCGGCTGACTCTGGTATTGTGTACCAGGCATCCAGTTCGGCACAGGTGGCAGGGTAGCCGTCTGCTCTTATAGCGTCGAGCCTCGCATTGAGTCTTGATCTTAAAACGAGCCTGAAAACAGCAAAGCCCGCGATAATAATAACCAGCAATATCACAAGTGTTTGAAGAACTTTCCATTTTCGACGAGGTTTTTCGGCACTTTTCTGCTCTGCCATTTCAAAATCTCCTTTTTCAGCGTTCAGTTAATAGAGATTGGCGGTATGATGTGTTTTATTCTCGCCTTTATGCAAAAAACTGCAAGATAATTTTCAAAAATTCAGTTTCCGCTGCCGACCGGATTAGTCTGTGAGGCGGGCATATCAATTGTGACCACCTTGCCATCTTCGGTCAAGGCCAGGCCGTTGCCTTTTTGGTCTTCGATTCGCAGATACAGACCCCATCCTCCGGTTCCCTGCGAGACTTCCGCGATGAGTGTGTTTTCCCCGGCGCCGAGTTTGGCGTTATTAGATTCTGAGTCCATCCTAACTGCGCGAAGCGCCAAAGCTTGCGTAACCAGCTTGCCGTTCAGCCATACCCGCAGCGCATCGTCGCTGCCGGTGAAAATGCGGACATCACGGGCCCTGTCACTGGTGAAGGTTCGGACTGCATAAGCAACAATATTCTGACGCCGCTCGGTTGGAAAATGAGTAAGAAAATCTACATAAGCAGTCTCGGATTTTGAAAGTTTTGCCGAGGCCGCCGAGGCTGCAATGACCTGTAGCCGTTTACTGTCGACCCGCACGAAGGATTTCGGGTCCTCCCACGGCACGGTGACAGAAGCAAACCTCCAGGACTGAATGAACGACCTGGGCATAAGCTCTCTGAGCGTCACAACCTTTGAAAGTCCCTGCGTATCAATGACGCGTACGGCTGGACGTTCACCAGCTAAATGCCTGCCGAACCTGGCCAGCGGAACATCAACTCTTTGGGGCGGTGGTTGATTGTAGTCGATGGGGAAATGGGTATAGGTATCTCCCTTGTCGGTAAGGACAATCCCGCCGATGCCGTGGGCGGATTTGACCACGATATTGCCGGAATCCTTTTCCATCGTTATGGTGGTCTCGTTTCGTTCACTAAATTCTTTTTCATCGAGGACAAACCATCGGTTAAACTTCAACCAGGCAGCACTGGAACCGGCCCAAAAGGCAATTTCACTTTCCTTGAATTCATAACGTTCTTTACGGCGTGCGTGGGGCGGTTCTATCAACGTAAATACACGATTGAACCTGTCAAAGCCGCGGGTCATAATATCGTGACGATGCCGGCTATGGGGCAGGCCAAAAGTATGTCCCAGCTCGTGCAATGCCGCCCCGATGGTTGTGGAGGACGTCGCCCAAAATGTGTGCCTTCCGACCGAATCGCTGAAATACTTCTTTGTATCAATGGTGCGTGTATCCATAAAGCCCTTTTGGGCCTCGGCCAGACTGCCGGGCCAGGTGAACAGGTTGCCACCGCCGAAAAGAGCCAGCGTACCACCGCCTAAAGCTGTGTGGGCGTACGTCTTGCCGGTGTTGGGATCAAAACGCGTAAAAGCTGGAATCACGAGGTCTTTCGCCTTAGGGTGCGGCTGCTTGCGGGAGATTAAACGACCAGCATAAGACCAGAGCTTCAAACCATCCATTCTATGATAATGTTCAGCCTTGTCGTCGGCACGCAGCTTGTGGACTTTAACTCTACCATCGGCATCGAATTCGAGATTGAACGTCACACGGCCGAAACCAAAGTCGTTCATCCGCTCAGCGTTAAACGTCTGCATCAGCTTCATTGCCGTGTCGAGCTT
>JAUWLI010000270.1 GCA_030613765.1 Phycisphaerae bacterium | reverse complement strand
CTCTCATGCAGGAGAAATATCGTTCGGGATATACTGTAAAGATGAAAATTTTGCGAAGAATTTGACACAGTGGTACCGAACCTTTCTTGTCGATTCGCGATTTGGATGGATACGCACGGAGTCTGAATTGAATGCGGCAATCAATGAATTAGAAGAGGAGATGTTCCAGGAAAAGCGTGAATAGACTTTAAGAGTTAACCGGGCTCCCATTTTGCCGTCTTTTCGCAGAAGACCATGCAAAATAGGTGTCTGGGTTCAGGCTGGCTTTATCACAGAGAATCCAGCTTTTGTAATGATAATATAGAATATCAAACAGGACCGAAATAATGCACACGGTCTTAACAGTTTTTGTTGTTGCAGCCTACGTGGTGGTGCTTACCTTTGTTGCTGTGCGGGCACGCACCGCTCGACGGTTCTCAGAGTTTTCACTTGCTAAACGCACACTCCCGCTGGCATTAGTGTTTGGCAGTCTTGCCGCTACCTACGTTGGACCGGGCTTTTCAATCGGTTTTGTCGGCAGGGGCTTCAAGAGTGGCTTTCTGTTTCTTGGCATCGGATTGGCATATGCGGTCCAGAACATCCTGGTCGGACTGCTTATTGCACCTCGCCTGAGGGCCTTAAAAAACTGCCATACATTGGGTGATGCCATAGGGCAGAAGTATGACCGAAAGTGCCAAATTGTTGCAGGCTTTATTTCTGTTGGACTTTGCGCAGGCTTCGCTGCGGTTATGGCACGCGCCGGCGGAGTTGTCGTCAATGATGTATTTGGACTTCCGAGTTGGTCGTCCGTCATAGTGGTTGTCGGCATTACAGCGTTATACACTACATTCGGAGGATTGCGGGCAAGCGTGATAACCGACGCATTTCAGTTCTCCACGTTCGCAATATTACTGCCTATTATACTGTTATTGGTATTGATATTTCACCTCGATGGAGGTGCAGCGACTTTTGCCAGGGAGGCTACAACTGCTACAACTGATGGATTAGGTTCCACATCTCTAATTGAGATAGTTGGCTTAGTGGCGGCCTTCCTGTTAGGCGAAACACTCATACCACCGTATGCAAATCGGGCGTTGGCCTCCAGAACAACACGGATATCGCGAAATGGTTTTATGTTAGCAGGCCTCTTTAGCGTTGTTTGGTTCATCATTATGATAGCACTTGGTATTGCGGCCCGAACTATCGTTCCTGCGGGTACACATGAAGACCGTGTCCTGTTGAAGTTGGTTGAATCGATCATGCCTGCCGGTGGTTATGTGCTTTTGTTAGTAGTGTTGGTGTCCGTAGTGATGTCCAGTCTTGATTCACTCCTGAACGCCGGTGCCGTAGCGTTTACCCAGGATATTGTTAAACCGTTTGTGGAGCTGCCGGACGAAACTGCTCTGAATGTTGGCCGCTGTGCGACTATTGTTATTGCAGCAGTTGCGGCTGCCGGCGCAGTAGCTGTTCCCAGTATCATAAGTGGGTTACTTATCTGCTATACTATCTGGGCCCCGGCAATTCTTCCTGCTCTTATAGCTGGTTTATGGATTAAACGCCCGCGCCCCCTTGCTGCAATCTTATCAATGGCCGTCGGTACGCTTGTCGCCATAATGTTTCAATTTGTTTTCCCTTCTGCGATTGATGTTCCTGCTATCATCCCAGCCCTTGGGGCAGCGCTGTTGGCGTATGTCCTGGGACATTGGCTCGACAGAAGTAAATCTGGAGTTTGAAAGATGGGAATAGTTATCTTTGCTATCGTGGTAATTGCAGTGTTATTCGCTATTGGCAGCGGCATTTGGGTCGCAACTGCGTTAGTAAGGGCTATTTCCAGGCGTCGAACTGAACATACTACTTGTCACCAGCCAGAAGGAAAATCTAACGGCCAGGATATATAAGACCGCGGCAGCCGATATAGTGTAAGCAGACCGACTATCATACGATGAATGTCTGTTTAAGCCAGATTTCAAGATTACACTTTATTTTTTGTGTATAAGTTTGTATATTTGCCCCTTTAAATAAAGGAGGCTTCTTATGCACAAATATATCAGATCCGAAATAGATTACACGAAGTCAGTGGTGTGTACAGTACAGAAAACGATACCGCGAATTATCTGTATGGTTTTTCTGACCATTCTTGTTTTTCCCTCCATAGTGTGTCTGGCGGCCAAAGACGGAGAGCTTGTCAATGTTGTGCCGTTCGGCGAGATTAAAAGGTGGGACTCGCAGGGAAAAGACTACGGCGTCATTTTCGAGGATGCCAGGGACATCTTCCGTGTGGTTGTCAGGTTTGTCGATTCCAGGACTATTGTCGAACCGTCGTCTGTTAGATTGGAGTACTGGCAGTCATCTTGGCCCCATCGCCGAATCCCCCGCGAAAGATCTTCCGGAGCCGGCAGTTCAGGATGGCTTGACGTTGGCGACTGGTTTCAGGGCAAATGGGTAAAAGCTGATACGAATCTCGATGCCAAGGGTAAGACTTGCACGTTCACTTTCAATCCGGTCAATGCAAAGGAATTCCCAAAACTCAAGGATTTTTCTGCCCGGTACCGTTCAACGTTGAAACTGCGATTGGTCGCCGACAAGCCGCTTCCTGCAATAGATTCGTTTGAGGCTTATACTGATTCAGTCTGGGGCGCCCTTGCGTTCGAGGTCCAGTGGGGAGGTAATGCCCGAAAGCGGCGGCAAAACTGGGATGGTCGGCTTAAAGTTTTCAACGGCATCATTGAGCAGGTCCAGCCGCGTTCGGCTGCGAGTAAGGTCAAGGTCGGCCGTGACTACACGTGGAAATCAAAAGTGAAAGAGAAAACCGATGGTGTCCGTGCTCGCATCCTCTACGCAAAAGTGAAAGGCTATAACTCATTCGATGAGACGATAATAACGGTTCGCGCAAAACACGAAACCTTTTCATTTGCGGCTTCGGATTTGATTAAACACGGCCATATATTCATCCCCGATTTCGGCGTGATAGTTCGCGGGGCCGGTGACAATACAACGTACCAATCGGCTGAGCAAACCTGGCAAAACAATAAAAACAAAAACATCTACACAAGGGTTTCGGGCGTTCCCGAACAGACGCTGACTCAGGCCTGGAAGGACATCCCAGCCAAAGGCCACCACTATATACCGTTAAGTTTTGAGGGAGGTAGACAGCATTTCGGGGTAGACGCTGACGGCAGCGTGTTCTGCCATTATCACTGGCTTTCGCGGCGACCCGGTCGGGACACGAAACGCTGTCTATACGAAGGTAATACCATTCGCTATCGGTTTGGCCTGTCCGGTGCAAAGTTAGTGGACCGTCATATCGTCGATGGTTGTCTTCCAATGATTGTCAGTCAATGGCAGCGGGATGGGGTTCGCTATCGTCAGACTGCTTTCGTGGTCCCATTCGACGGTGTACCTAAAGCTGACCAGCGCATTTATGCCGATGACACTTTGGTTTTGATGATTAGATTCGAAGTCCAGGGTATTGATAACGCGGAGCGCGAGGCAAAGCTTGATATAGAGAGCGTCGCGGGAAGTGCCGAGAAGCTTACACTCGATGAGGGTTTGATTTTTGCCGCAGGTGGTGAGCAAAAGCGATTACGGATGCTTGTAACGTCGCCGGATGAATCGCCCGCTTATTCCCTGAGTGTCGAGGACAATAAAGTTGTTTACCGAGCTGCATTGACTGCGGACAATCCAAAACGCACGATTGATATAGCCATTCCGTATATTACCTTTACTGAATCCAAAGAATGGGCGGCCCTTCGCCGTATTAGGTTTGATGAAACAATCGAGGCGGTTCGCGAATATTGGAGCAAGCGAGTTCAGGACGGCGCACAAATCTTCACCCCTGATCCGATGATAAACGATTTCTATAAGGCCCACGTTTCACATCTGTTGATTAACACTGAGCGCGAGGTTGGAACCAGTGACCGGTACATGGCCAAGGTCGGGACATTCCACTATGGTGTGTATAGTAACGAGTCGTGCATGATGATTAGCGACCTGGACCGTCGGGGTTATCACAAGCGCGCCGAGCAGGCCCTTGAAACATGGCTCCATTATCAGGGCACCGTGGGGCTGCCCGGTGACTTTTCAACCAAAAAAGGCCAATTCTACGGTGCCGCCGGATATGAGGCCGGAGGGTACAACCAGCACCATGGTTTCGTTCTCTGGTGCCTGGGAGAGCATTATTGGTATACGCGGGATGTTGACTGGCTCAAGCGCGCCGGCCCTAAGATTGTCAAAGGCTGTGAATGGGTAATCCGCGAACGACGCCGCACCATCGGCGGGGCAGACCTTTCGCCCATCCGAGCAATCGAGAGGGGACTACTGCCGCCGGGCTCTTTAGAAGACATAAGGGACTGGCGCTCCTGGCTTTCCACGAACGTCCATTCCTGGTGGGGAATGCAAAATGCGGCGGCCGCACTCGATGTGGCCG
>JAUWLI010000252.1 GCA_030613765.1 Phycisphaerae bacterium | reverse complement strand
TATTACTGGCAATATTTTCTGTCTTTCGTGTTTAGAAGCATAGCTCTTACCAGTTTTCTGCTGCTGTGGGCAACTTCTTATAAATGGGCACGAAAACGACTTGGACGTAATAAACGGAAAGGTCTTCACTCTATGGAGTATGCTTTTCTGGCATATGTCATACTGCATATATTAGCGATAGGTAAATTTCCCAACTGGATTCAGTGGTTCCGCACGATCAATCTGCCTGTGCGGCCGGGAACTATGGTTCCCTCTTTCTTTACCTCGATTGCAACTCTTTTGAACGTAACCGACCGCGTAGTTTGTGGAAGAGCGGAGCTATCATGTTGACAGCAGAATCAAAGGTACCGGTGAAAAGTTGGCGCAGTCGCCTTTTTGCCGCAGCATGTTTTGTCTTTGTGGTCATTTTTGTCGCCTTCGTTCTGCTGCTAATAATTGCCGACATTTTATACATTGACAGCAAAGCAGTTCTGACGGTCCTTACTTCTCGCTTTATCCGTCACGCTCTCTGGATGAGTATTTGGACCAGCATTATGACGGTGTTTCTGTCGTTGATTTTTGCGATTCCTATGGGGTTTATATTGAGTCGATTTCGGTTTCGCGGCCGCCTTTTGGTTGATACTGTCATAGATTTACCTATTATTTTCCCACCACTGGTGGCCGGTCTGACCCTGTTGGTGTTTTTTTCTCAGACCGTTTTCGGCAGATGGATTCAGGAAGATCTTGGAATTGAGTTTGTTTTTCAGCCCAAAGGGATTGTGCTTTGTCAGTTTTTGGTTTCTGCCAGCTTTGCCATCCGTTCGGCGAAAACCGCCTTTGATGATGTTGACCGTCGCTTCGAAAATGTCGCGTTGACCCTGGGTTGCAGCCAGTGGGGCAGCTTTTGGCGTGTGTCTCTACCGCTGGCCCATAATGGCATTATCGCCGGCGGTATTTTAACATGGGCCAGGGCGTTTGGGCTTTTCGGGCCTTTGATAATCTTTGTGGGTTCATTCCGTGGACGAACCGAAGTTTTGAGCACGACCGTATTCCTGGAGCAGTCCATAGGCAATCTTGAGGTCGCATTGGCAGTGGCGCTACTGATGATACTTGTGGCTCTTATAGCGTTGACAATTATTCACTTTGTTGGAGGCACCACTCAGGTAAAATTATGATTCGTGTAGTTCGGCTTTCATTCAGTATCGGCGACTTCCGGTTAGACCAACTCAATCTCGAGGTGGCACAGGGTCAGTACTTTGTCATGTTGGGCCCACCCGGCTCAGGAAAGACCATCTTACTGGAGTGCCTTTGCGGCCTGGCGAGGATTGCATCAGGACAAATTTATATTGACGGAAAAGACGTGACTAATCTTGAGCCTCGCACGCGCGGGATCGGATATGTTCCACAGGATTACGCGCTCTTTCCGAACTTGTCTGTCGAGCGGAACATTGGCTTCGGCTTACGCTTCAGAGGTTACAGCCGCCAGGTAATTACCAGCAAGGTCATGCAGGCGATGGAGATGCTGGGCATCGTACATTTACTAAAACGCAGTGTTTACGGTCTCAGCGGAGGAGAGAAACAGCGGGTAGCGTTAGCAAGGGCACTGGTTATGGAACCTAAGGTGCTGCTGCTTGATGAGCCGGTCTGTGCTCTGGACGAAGCCACTCGCCAAGACATATGTGCCCAACTGCACAACGTCCAACGTCAACTCGGTCTGACTACTATTCACGTCAGTCATAACCTGGAAGAAACCTTCTCAGTAGCAGACAGGGCCGGAATATTATACCAAGGCAACTTACAACAGGTCGGGTCAATGAATCAGTTGTTTCGCAAACCGCAAAATGAATTTGTTGCCCATTTTATGCGCTGCAGGAACATATTCAGCGGTGAGGTTGTAGCTGAAGGGGCTAAATCGGCAACTACAAAAGTGCGAGCGGGTAGTGTTGATTTGGTAGTTCAAGGGAAACATCAGGGCCTAATAAAGCTTACGATACGACCGGAAAGTATTCGACTTGCCAACAACCTGCCGAATGAGCCTGTTGATAACAAATTACAGGTTAAGCTGATTCGCTCGCGCGACTGTGGCAACTATGTTCAAGTAACATTGAAAGGCCCTCTCGATTTAATAGTCCATCTGTCACATGCAGCTTTTACCGACTTGGCCGCCACACCGCAGTCCGAATTGATTGCTGTATTACAACCGGAGAATATCCATGTGTTGCCGAAATAGCTGACTTTGCCTTTCTTTCACTACGTGCATATTGTATAATATATGTCTGATATACGACTTACTGAAGTCATAATAAACAAACTTACAGCCTTTTGATACTGGAGAGTTTGGTGAATAAACTGTTTAGACTAGCTATAGTTCAAGGCCACAACAACGGAGCAATTTTGCGATTGGCAGTTCTGGTTTGTATGCTGGGTTGCTTACAGACTCATCATGCATTTGCCTGTAGATATAACGTTCGGGAGACCGGTTTTGTCGACCTGCGGATAGAGCCATATTATCTTTTCGGCTATATCAGCGATGAGACTGGTGCAGATGTCGTATCCAAGTTCGAACAGGTGACAGAAGTCGGCCTTGAGAAAAGCAACATCGATTTTGAAATAATTAATATCGACCAGCAAAAAGACCATCCGGCAATGAAGTTCATTGATTTGAAGCAGATAAAATCGCTGCCCGCTGCAGTACTGGTTTCGCCCGATGGCCAGTCATATCCCGTCTTCCTTGCAGAGCGTGACCGGCCCTTCGAAGAGACGCTGCGGTTGGCCTTAGAAAATATTCTATCCTCCCCTAAGCGTGAGGAGATTCTCCGGCAGGTCATTAAATATTATGGTGTTGTATTGTTGATTGAAGGGACAGACACCCAGGAGAATACAAGAGCCAAGAAGGCCGCTTCTGACGTTATTGAACTGCTAAGTTCGCAAATGGAAATGATGCCTAAACCTATCGCCCATCCCCCTGTGTTGATCGTGATGAACCGGAAGTCTCTTTCCGATGAAGAAATTCTACTTTGGAGCCTGGGTCTGGAAGGTGGAAAGTTAAGCGAGCCGCATGCAGCGGTGCTTTATGGAAGAGGTCGCTGGATGGGACCACTGTTTAAGGGAGAAGAAATAGACGAGAACAACCTGGCCGGCGTTCTTTTCGTAATCGGTGCTGACTGCGAATGTGGGTTTGATTATCGATGGCTGCAGGGTACGATGCTGCCGGCCAGATGGACTGATATAATGCAGGCACAAGTGGCGGAAAATTTAGGATTTGACCCGGATAATCCTATGATAAAAATGGAGATAAGCTCAATAATAAGAAGGGGTTCTTATTCCTATCCCGGTGTGCCTTTTGGATACCAGGAATTAGTGGTCGAACCTGATTCCAACACAGGGGCCGATCAGAATTCACTCAACGAGGTTGAAGATATTACATTACCTGAGTCAAATCAAGTGGAACCAGTTGCAGAAAACAATCCTTTAGCTGAAGGAAACTCACCATTCCAAAAAACGTTACTTCTTCTTGTAGGATTTTGTATTTTGGTTTTGATCTCCGGTATTGTAATACTTATCAGGGCAAAAAAAACATGAACAGATATATTGCAGGCGCTTTCTTCCTTGTGGTTATTTTCCTCTGCGGACCAGTTTCAGCTGAGGATTGGCCTACATTTGGAGCAGACAGTCGTAGAAGCTGTGTTACCAGTGAGCAACTGGAGCTTCCGTTGAATGAGTCCTGGGTATTCAAAGCGACACATCCACCACAACCAGCCTGGCCGGCACCGGCAAAGCAGGATTTCTTCCACCGTCTTTACAATCTGAGGCAAACAGTGACTTACGACCAGGCGTTTGGCGTGGTTGGTTCAGGTGATATTGTGTGCTTCGGCTCATCAGCTGATGATAAAATATACGCCCTCGACTCGATGACTGGACAGATACGCTGGACATTCTTCACAGAAGGGCCTGTGCGACTGGCTCCAACCGTCAGTGCCGGTAGAGTGTACGTCGGTTGTGACGATGGATGCGTCTACTGCCTTTCCGGTGACGATGGCTCGCTGGTATGGAAGTATAAGATCGCTGAGCAAAATCGCATGTTACCGGGCAATGGGAGAATGATATCGACATGGCCAGTACGAAGCGGGTTGGTAGTAGACGAAGGAAAAGTATATTTCACGGCAGGATTGTTTCCAACCCAGGGGACATATTTAATTGCACTTAGCGCTGATGACGGAACAGTACAGTGGAAACAGAAGGTTAATATTTCGCCACAGGGTTATATGCTGGCTTCAGATGAGAAGCTGTATGTCCCGACGGGTCGAACGGGTCCCGTGGTGTTTGCACGTGCGGACGGCAAATTCCAGGGCCAGTTCCCCAGTGCCGGAGGCACATACGCGCTACTGACAGAGGATGTGATGGTAACCGGCCCCGGCCGTGGCCCAAAAGAGCTCAGCGCAGATGATGTGAAAACGAAAGATAGAATTGCAACTTTCGGTGGCTTACGGATGTTGGTAAACGGACCGATAGCGTATATGCAATCAGAGAAGAAGCTGTCGGCGTTCAATCGAACCCGATATCTCGAACTTTCGAGACGAAGAAACAGCTTGAAGCAGCAGCATGACAAAATCGAGAAACAACTTAAAGGGATAGACAAAGATACACCGCAAGCAAAACAGCTTCAGGAGGATTTACGTAATATCAAGACTGAACTTGGAGAGCTAACGAAGAAACTTAAAGATTGTTATCTCTGGACGGTCGAGTACGAACACCCTTATTCAATGATTATGGCGGGCGATGTTCTTGTC
>JAUWLI010000163.1 GCA_030613765.1 Phycisphaerae bacterium | reverse complement strand
TATTGCGCTGGCCGGGTGGCTGCTTCGCCGATGAGTACCACTGGAAAGACGGTATTGGTCCCCGTGAAAAACGTCCCAGCATGGTCAATACTCATTGGGGAAAAGTTACTGAAAACACCCATTTCGGCACCCATGAGTTCCTTGACCTGTGCGAACCGTTAGGCTGTGAGCCATACATCTGCGGCAATGTTGGCAGTGGCACGATTCTGGAGATGCAGGAGTGGGTGGAGTACATAACATTTGACGGGAAGAGCCCGATGGCTGACCTGCGCCGCAAAAACGGACGGGAAAAACCGTGGAAGGTAAAATACTGGGGCGTTGGCAACGAAAACTGGGGCTGCGGCGGTCGTATGCGACCGGAGTACTACGCTGACCTTTACCGCCGGTACAGCACGTACCTGCGCAATTTCGCAGGGAACCGACTTTATAAGATAGCGTGCGGACCCAGCGGTGCAAATTACCACTGGACAGAGGTACTGATGCGCGAAGCAGGAAGGCACATGAATGGCATAGCTCCCCATTATTATTGCGGTTCAGGCAAGAAGAGCCGTTCGGCGACTCGTTTTAATGAAGAAGACTGGTTCGCACAGCTCAAAAGGGCGCTGTATATGGAGGAGCTTGTTTCCAGACATTCAGCCATTATGGATAAGTACGACCCGGAGAAACGGGTGGCAATGCTCGTTGATGAGTGGGGCGCGTGGCATAAGGTCGAGCCGGGAACAAATCCGGGATTTCTCTACCAGCAGAACTCTCTGCGTGATGCGCTCGTGGCAGAAGTTACCTTCAACATCTTCAACAATCACTGTGACCGGGTGAAGATGGCCAATATCGCTCAGACAGTCAATGTCCTGCAGGCGATGATTCTTACTAAAGGCGAGAAAATGATTCTGACACCGACTTATCATGTCTTTGATATGTATAAGGTCCATCACGATGCCACCTTGCTGCCTGTTGAGCTTGAGTGTGCCGATTATCAATTTGGTGATGAGAAGATCCCGACACTTAATGTCTCTGCGTCGCGAGACAAATCAGGCAAGATTCACATATCGCTTTGTAATCTGGATCCCAAATATTCCGCCGAGCTTATTTGCAAATTTACCGGAGCAGAAGGCAAAAGCGCCTCCGGTCGTGTATTAACTGCTGATGCCATAACTGCACACAATAGTTTTGATAATCCTAAAACAATCAGCACCACAGCTTTCCGTGACTTCAAGCTAAAAGGTGATATTTTAAGAGTGACGTTGCCGTCCAAGTCTGTGGTGGTTTTGGGAATTAAGTAATCCCATATTGGGCAGTGACAAGTTTATGTTTTTTGCGACTTTTTCTTAAAAGCTGAAATAAAGTGTCTGTTTGAACTCGTCTATACGTGTATGAATCCGGCGTAACAGAGCAACGCTGAAAGGACAAACGGAATGTCAAAAGAAGAAATGCGAAGAGATTTTGGTTTATCGACTACGACTTACGTAGTAATAGCCAGCATGGTAGGGACGGGGATTCTGGTCTCGCCCGGATACATGATGGCTTCGCTCAATAACTATACTGTAATCTTTGGGCTCTGGATTCTTGGTGGTTTGCTTGCCTTGTGTGGCGCTCTTTGCGTGGCGGAATTGGCAGCCGCTTTGCCCCGGGCAGGCGGGGAGTATGTTTACCTTCGAGAAGCATACGGGCCGATGCCTGCCTTTCTCAGCGGTTGGACGTCGTTTTTTCTTGGCTTTTCAGCACCGCTTGCGGTTGCCAGCTATATCGCGGCTCTATATCTTTTGACGCCATTCGGATTAGATACGGAAACGGGTCATCTTGTGCAGATCACGGGCGCTTTCATTATCGTAGCGATTACTTTACCCAATCTTATTGGTCACCGACAGTCTGCCTGGACACAGAATCTCACCACGATTCTTAAGCTCGGTCTGTTTGTGGTCCTTGTGGTGCTGGCCTTTCTGTTTGGTGAAGGGCAATTGGCAAACTTTGCAAAGGGACAAGCGATGCGAGACGTCAAACTTGGCACCGCGGCAACACAGTTGTTCTATGTCATGTTTGCCTACAGCGGCTGGAATGCTGCCAGTTATGTGGCCGGTGAAGTAAAGAGTCCAGGCAAAATTCTCCCACGGTCTCTTCTGCTCGGAACCGGGCTTGTTATTGTCTTGTATCTGGCCCTTAACTTCGTTTTTGCATATGCAGTACCTCTCGGTGATGTGGGATTTGACAATGCAGAACAGGTTCCCCAACTCGCAGTTGAGAATCTGTTTGGAGCACGTGTTTCCAGCATCTTCTCGGTTGCAATCGGATTGGCCTTTCTGTCTACAGTAAGTGCTTTTATTATCACCGGCGCACGGATCTACTACGCGATGGCAAGGGATGGTTTGTTCCCATCTATAGCAGGGCGTATAAGCACAAGGGGGCAGGTCCCCGTTTACTCAATGATTGCCCAGAGCGTGTGCGCAATCGTTATTCTATTTTTGACGGACTTCGAGAACTTGTTCAAGTATGCCTCGGTAGGATTGTCGCTCTTTGCGATGCTCTTCATCGCTGCCGTGTATGTCCTTCGATGGCGCCGGCCAGATATGGAAAGACCATTTCGCGTGCCCGGATACCCCATTGTTCCGGCAATTTTCCTGACCGTAATCCTCTTCATGACCGTGTTCGCATTCATTCAGTGGCGGAAACCTTCGATGTACAGCCTCGGCAGCATTCTTGTCGGCATCCCGGTTTATTACCTCTGGACGTTCATCCGGCGTAGAGGAGAAGCCTTGCCCAAATAGATGTATTTGCTTAATTTCTAATTGGATTATGTATATGCGTTTTCGTAAATAGTAACGACATCGTCCAGCGTTAATTCGACCGGTGTTATGTCGTAAAGCATACCCATAGTATAAGAGGAATTTTCTGCAAGTGTCTTCAACTCTTCTCGCTTAACGCCGTAATCCGCCAGCTTTTCACCTTCAAGGCCGATATTTTTTATTAGTTTCTTAAGCGCGGTAATAAAAGCGAAGGGTCTTTCTTTTTCCGGCAGGGCGTCAACGTCTTCTCCCATCGCTTTAGCCATATCGGGAAAACGCTCGGGACACCTTTCCGCCAAACAGCTAAAGTAAGAAACAGAAAGCATGGTAAGCCCCGCTCCATGGGCCATTTCCGGATGGTATGCACTTAAAGCATGCTCCATTGAATGATGTGAGATACAGCATGAGAGAGATTCACAGATTCCCGCTTCAGTATTGGCCCACGCAAGTTTTGTTCTTGCTTCGATATTCTTGCCATCTTTTACGGCGATAGGAAGATATTTTGTAATAAGGCCAATTGCCTCTAATGCCAGATGGTCGCTTGTCGGCTGATTGATCGTTGCAAGGTACGACTCAACCGAGTGAAAGAATGCGTCCATACCTGTATATGCGGTCATTTTCGGGGGGACACTTACCATCAACTCCGGGTCGACGATCGACAGGACCGGGAAGGTCGAATCATTTCCATAGCCGATTTTCTCATTTGTATCGGTTTTTGTTATCACTGTCCAGGGATCGGCTTCGGTTCCTGTCCCCGCAGTGGTGGTTATTGCTACAATGGGCAAAGCCGGATTCGGAGGCGTTTTTCCTCCGCCGCTTCCTCCGTTTATATAATCCCAGTACTTTCCTGGATTGACAGCCATGAGGGCTATACTCTTTGACGAATCAAGTGTACTGCCTCCGCCGAGGCCAAGTACAAAGTCGCAATCATTTTCCCTGGCAACATTAGCTCCTTCTTCCACGTGCTCCGAGACCGGATTGGGGACAATCTTATCATAGACAACTGATTCAACACCATTTTCCCTGAGGCAACCGATGACTCTGTCGAGGTAGCCGTGTTTTTTCATTGCCCCGGATGAGCCAATTACAATAAGGGCTTTTTTGCCGGGCAAATGTGGCGTCGTTTTAAGTTCGTTGAGTTTGCCGCAGCCAAAGATGATTCTGGTTGGCATATAATAAGAAAAATCGAGATTCATTTCTGCTCCTTTGCAGTTTCACAATTTTCTCTGTTGTCAAATTATCATATGGAATAGGAATAAGAAAGCAAGATTTAATTTGTCTGTTTGTGCCGGACAAGACACAAAGCTCTACTGGATTTGAGGTAGTGGTATAGTCTGCCCGTTTTTCTGTGCAAGTTGTTGTTTTTCATCGTAGGTGCCGTAGAAGGGGACATTGCCGTCGAGCCAGATATAGAGTCTGTCTCGTTCCTCTTTCGTGAGATTTACATGCTTTGCGTGCGTTAAGTCCTCCAGCACCTTCAACAGAGGACTCTCATCGGCTCCAATGCGTCCCGGTCTGGTGATAATCTGTGTAACGCTGCTGCCGCCCCATTCATACCATTTGACATACGGTTTGAGACTCTCGTATGATTTGCTAAAGTTTCCTGCCGGTTCGCCGGTCAATACTAATGGACTCTTTAGGTCTCCCGTTGTTCCATCATGGCAATGTGTGCAATTCCTGTCGAGAACCGGCTGGACAAGCCGAGTATAGCTGAAAGGGAGTGTTCCATCCGGGCCAGGTTCAATCTTCGACGGTGGCCGCTTCAGAGCCAGCACATTTTGTCTATTTGTTGGTACCGCACCACGGGATTCGTGGCAGCCGAGGCAACTGCGACGCTCGCCGGGCTGCAGGTAAGTGACGCTGCGCATGCTTTGAACGGCTCGTCCTCTCTCATCCAGCGCCTGGAAGTAGAGAGGTTTACGTGCAGGGGCCCGGAAATATGCCGAGCCGTCTGTCTCGACGGGTACCGTACCAAGCATCATACGGGTACTCTCTGCATTGGCAAAACCAATCCGTGGTCGGTTTGCGATATGAGAGTGTGTTTTTGGAAGCACCTGGAAGATTCGCAGTTGGCGTATTGGTCGATAGGCTGGCAAGGGAAACAGGCTCTGCTGAACGTCCGTCATCACAAATTCGCCCTCATCACCGAAGTTGGCATTAAGGGTGGAGGGAATTGCTGGAGGAACCAAACGCCGGATAAGAGGGATAGGGTACATGCAGGAGATACCATCTTCCTTGTAAAGCAGCTCCATATTGCCAAAGCGGTCGAAATAATAAATTCCGGTGTGGGTGTCTTTATTGACGCCCGGCCCCATGCCGGGAAGCGGCTCGAAGCTAAAAGAAACCAAAAAGTAGTTTTCCGAGAGAGGCCACGGGCTGTGGAAATAGCTTTTTGGCCAGCCGGGAGCTTCGGGGAAGCACACCTCCGGCGTAAGGACCTCAATCGAATCGAATCGGTCCTGCCCAGTCGAAGGATCCAGCTTTTCACGTGCGGGGTCGAAAACGACCACCGATCCCCCCACATCCGCATGATGTGCACCGGCGATAAACACGATTCGATTTGAGCCTGGTATTGCTCTTGGTTGGAAACATGCATTGATACGCTGGGTATAATTGCCGAAGAGAACCGTGGGATTGCTACCGTCCGGATTACTTACCCACAGGCCGTGGTAGTTCGCCGCTGAACGGTCGACATAGTCCCAGCGGGAATACACGATTCGTCCATCGAGTAGTACAGAGGGATGCCACTCATTTGTTTCATGGAATGAAAGTGTCCGCACAGCCTGACCGGAAACGTTCATGCGATGCAGCGTGTAGCTTGGCAGCGGTTCCCATGGATTATGACACCGGCCGAAACCGCCGCGGCGGGTGGACATAAAAGCGATTCTGCCATCAGGCAGTGGGCATGGATCAAAGTCATCATTAGGACCATTAGTAAGTTGACGCAGATTTGCTCCGTCGGCATCTATTGCGTAGATGTGAAAGCACCGCCGCTGGGGCGAGTAATAATCCGGTTTTTTCGCAGCCCGCTCTGCAAAGGCGAAATAAATCGTCCGGGCATCGTAAGACATTACGAGAGTCGTATAATTGCCGCGAGGCAGGCGTTCCTTTATAATATCCCTGGTCTTGAAGGAATACCCCGGTTCATCAAGCACGTACACTCCGCCGCCGGAAATGTCCCCATAGTCATAAAAGTAGCCGAGGTATTCATGGAGCATCTGGCAGATAAACCGCCGACGCTTCATAAACACGATAGGCTTTGAGGCAATCAGCGGATTTTTCAACGCCAGGCTTCGTGCGAAAGAACGCACCTTGCGATACAGAACCAGACGGGCCTTTTTGTCGAGTGAATCTGTCGCATCCACTTGACCTCTCAGTTGTCCCAGGGCAGCGGACTCCAAACTGAGTTCCGGGCCGTCGGGTATTCTTCGAAGGTCAGTGAGAAGCTTATTGGCACTTTGCCATATATCATGAATGGCTTCAGGAGTATCCGGTGTTCGGCCTTTTCTGTGTTCCTGCGCAGACCAGTCGGCTTTGACCATTGCTTGCAAAAGCTCGATATCTGAGGTCTTATCCTTAGCTGACACAGACGGCATCTGTATCATCAGCCAGACAGAGGTAAATACTGCCCAATATATTAACTTGTCAAATCTAATTCTCATTTGTGCTTACCGATAACTAATAAAGCCCTGACATCCTCTATGGCATAGCTGATAAGCTTTTCCCACGAAATTCCACCTGTGACTTCCGTTCAAATAGTATATATTACTAAATTTGCATTTTATTTCACTATTTTAACTGAGTAAAACCGGAATTTAATAGACGTCTCGCATATGCTCCGACAGTTTTTAGTTGGAAATGCAAGAAAATCCTTGCATTATCAGGCCTTTGCTTTGGTTTTTCTTTTTTATTTATATTCTGCTCATTTGCTGAGTAAGCAAAAAGCGGAGTAGATTTAGCAAAGTATTCACGTGGAATGATTACTTGTTTTTGAGGTGGCTTTACTAACTGTATTGGCCGAATTTCTTTGCCA
>JAUWLI010000358.1 GCA_030613765.1 Phycisphaerae bacterium | reverse complement strand
GAATGCCGGAGGCAACTTCGGCGATATCGGCGCCGCTGTAGAAATGGTCACACTCATGGACAACCAGGGAAATGTGTTTGAAAAGAGCAAACCCGAGTTGATGTTCGACTACCGCGGGACAAACATCACCGCAAAATTCATTCTGAGCGCTCAGATGAAATTAGTCCCCGGCGACCCTGAGCAAATTATGCGAACGCTGAAAGAAATCTGGATCTTTAAAAAGAACAGCCAGCCGTTAAATACTAAAAACTCCGGCTGCATATTCAAAAATCCAAGAGGTGTTTCCGCCGGGGCCTTGATTGACAGGGCCGGTCTAAAGGGACTGCAAATCGGCGGCGCTGCCGTCAGCGAAAAACACGCAAATTTCATAATCGCAGAAAAGGGCTGCAAAAGCCGCGACGTTATGAGGCTCATAGAGGCCATAAAGGAGAGGGTAAAAGAGCATTTCGACACCGAACTGGAACTTGAAATCGAAATCTGGAATTAAATTCATTGTTCGTGATTCGCACTTCGAGACACGTACAATATACAGCAGGATACGAAATACGATAAAATGGCCATCGAATCTTCAGCAAACTCTCAATCGCCGATAGTCCAAAGCAGGCTAAAAGTGGCCGTCCTTATGGGCGGCATCGGCGAAGAGCGGGACATCAGCATCCAAAGCGGAACCTGTGTTGCGGATGCGTTAAAAAAAGCCGGCTTCAATGTAATAACCGCTGATATCAGTCCGGACAACATGGACATCCTAAAAGACAGCAGCATCGACGTATTTTTCATAGCACTTCACGGCAAATTCGGCGAAGACGGACAACTCCAGCAGATACTCGAAGACAAATCACTTCTCTATACGGGCAGCGGGCCGACGGCAAGCAGACTGGCCTTTGACAAGATGGAAAGCAAAAAGGCCTTCGCCAAAGCTGGCGTGATAACACCGAAGGCAATTATTTTCGATCAACGAAAGGACGCAAAAGAGCTTGCCAAAGAGCTGCCCCTCCTCGGTGACAGGCTTGTAGTCAAGCCAATCAGGCAGGGAAGCACTGTTGGTGTCACCATTGTCGATGACCCGAAGTCGGCATTAGCCGATGCCCGCCGGTGCCTGAAAACATTCGGCGATTGTATGATTGAAGAATATATTGACGGTAGAGAAATAACTGTAGGAATACTTGGAAAGCTTCCGCTGCCGATTATTGAAATTAAAACAAAAACCGGCTTTTACGACTACGAGGCAAAATACATCGACAAACAAACACAGTATCTTTTCGATACGATCGATGACGCGCCGCTGGCCGAAAAAATTGCGGCTGCCGCGGTCGATTGTTTCAACACGCTCGGCTGCCGGCATTTTGCAAGGGCTGATTTTATCCTCAGTAACGACGGGGCACCTTACGTCCTGGAGGTCAATACCATCCCGGGATTTACAAGCCATTCTCTTTTGCCAATGGCAGCGGCAAAGACAGGGCTTTCAATGAGTGACCTCTGCACAAAAATAATCCAGGCGGCATATTCGTCACTCGCCAATAGCCGCGCGTAAAGCCGGATACGAGATTATAGTGGCAAAAAGAAAAAGAACAAAAAAAAGCAAGACTAAAAGAATGTCCTTTAAGGGCGGAACCTCAAAAAGAAAGAGCAGGCGAAAGACAAACTATTATCCCAGCTTGATGCGCGTTCTGAAAGTATTTGCCGTGGCCTGCGTTTCTGCCGCAATGGGAATCGGCTTCGTATTTGTACTGCGGGAAGGCTTTATATCGCTGGACAATTACGTCAAAAACAACGTCCCTGTCTGGGAAGAAGCATCAACACTGAAATTGATAGATCCTCCCCCATGGGTCAATGAAACGCTCCAAACAAAGATTTACGCCACCGCCGCGCCACGGGGAGTTTTAATACCCAGCGAAGAAGCCGCCCGCCTCGTTCAGAAAAATCTTGCACAAACAACGGCCTGGCTTGATGAAATAACAGTGCAATCCACACACGACAGTATCAAAATCACGGGAAGGTGGCGAAGGCCGCTGGCCCTGGTAAGATCAAGTCTGAACAAATTTTACGTCGACTCTGACATGGTCGTGCTCGATTTTGTCCCGATACCGAATCTACCTGTTGTAAGGGTGGAAGGCCTGCCGTTAATAATAAAAACACCACCACCGGGCACCATTTGGCAGCACGACGACCTCGCTGCCGCTGTTGCTGTGCTGAAGAGGCTTGATCAAAGGGATAAAGATATTGAAGCATCCCAAAAACCCTTACTCAGCGAAATAGGCAGCATCGATGTGAGCAACTTCGAGGGCCGAGAAAATGCCAGCTTCCCACATATCGTATTGTATGCGAAGGACAACACTGAAATCATCTGGGGTGCCGAAGTAGGCAAATGGCAACGATATCTGGAATCTAGCGATGTGCAGAAACTGGCCAAGCTTTACAGCTATTACAAGAAACACGGCTCACTTTTAGGCGGCGTAACCGGTGTAAAATATATCAATCTATGTGACCCCCAGGACAACATCCCACTGCCGATTGACAAATATTAGTGCCCGGCAAAACTATTCAACGCACTCGCCAGGTCGGCATAGCGATAGGGAATTTCGAATTCTATGCAAATCGACTTGAATTTCTTCAGGGCCGACTCGCTCAACCTGCTCTGAAAATCCGCATCCGCCTTACAGGAAAAAATCCTGCACCCGGCGAAACGATATTCATAAACCGTACATTCGCAGATTAAATGATAGGGACATCGGCCGTCGGGCATCGGTTTTAAGTTTTCGCCCCCCAGTTTTGCAGCTAAGTACATCAACTCCGGCGGGGTAACAAACAGCCGATGGTCGAAAGATTCGAAATCACAGCATTTGCCGCAGCCATCGCACCTCCCGACCAAACTGTCGGTAAGACGGATCTGTTCATCCAGCCAGTCATAGATTTCAGCCACCTTGTTCAGGAGCTGTTTTTTTGCTCTGGATTCTGCCACCACTTTTTCCTGCTCTTGATTTTTTGTATTTCCTCGAAGCTGTAATGCCTTCCCCGATTGATACCGCCACATCTTCGGGCCGCCTCGTTCCAGGAATTGGAACTGG
>JAUWLI010000259.1 GCA_030613765.1 Phycisphaerae bacterium | reverse complement strand
CGGCGGAGACAATAGCTGGGGTGCGCGAACGCACCCTGAATACACCCTGCCGGGCAAGACCTACGGCTATTCCTTCCGCCTTACGCCCTATGAGCCGAAACTCGGTGACATCCGCTCCCTGATACGGCGCGGCTTGCCCGAAATGGAATAACTGCGGCGCCTCTGGTCCTGGCATAGCCGGCTGGCTGTTTTTCCAGCCCAGGAGCAGCCCTATAAGTTGTTTCTTAGTAAAACCTTATAGAGATTTCGTGCAATGTACTGTAAAAGCCCAAAAAACACTACAAAACCATTTCAACTCAAAAATTCTCCCACAATCGTTGGGGCGATTATGAGCAGCACAGGCCCTTGACATTACGAGAAAAAGTGATATACTATCTTGTAATCAGATGACCCAAACGAATGTTTGGGCAGGACGGACTGTCATCGGATTGAGTAATAAAGGCCCAGCATACATAATTCATTGAAATACCACGCACCTATTTAGGATTGAGAGAATCGACATGAATATCGATATCAAAAACACATTTCAATGTAAAACTCATTCCATTCTTTTATCAGCACTGGTTTTGGCCTTATTTGCCGGTTCGAATGTCATTGCCAAGACCAGGATTGTCAAGATTAAGACCGCAGCCGATAGTGAGAAAGCCGGATACGAGAGCTTCAGGGCGATGGATGGTAATCCTTCGACAATGTGGCATACGTTTTTCGGAGCCGGCGAACCAAAGCCTCCCCATTCTATTATTCTTGATTTGGGTGATTCCTATGAAATATCCGGCTTCGTCTATCTGCCGCGCACAAGCGGCGGCAACAACGGGACAATCAAAGACTACGAGTTTTATGTAAGCACTGATAAAAAGAAGTTCGGGGCACCCATTATTAAAGGAGCTTTTGCCAAACGCAATGGCGAGAATGTCATCAAATTTCAGAAACCTGCTAAAGGCCGCTATATCAAATTAAGAGCGCTTTCGGAAGTCAACAACAATCCATGGACCTCCATAGCGGAATTGAAAATCCTGACCGAAGGTATTCATTTCGTGTCAACCGATTCAGCGGGTCTGATGATCGAGACACCTGAGACTGAAACGGAACTGCAATTTGAAATCTTACGCCGGGACATTCAGCGTCGTGGACATATTTCAAAGCATGCCGGGCAGACTTTTCATCGGCAATCCCTGATTCTCGAATCTGATCACGACCCCCTGGATGTTATTTTAAGACGTACGAAGGTCCTGGTTGAAGATTTCAAGCAAATGCCAGACGCACCGGATCTGTCAAAATATGAAAAGGGATTAAAAGATTTACAGGCCAAATCCTCAACCGTCGGTCTTGAAGAGATAGAGGCCCGTTACGAGTTGTTTGAAAAGGCATATAAGCTTCGACGTAAAATCGCCTTTTCAAATCCATTGCTGAACTTCGATAAGATTCTTTTCATCAAACGACACAGGCCAACCTTTAACCATATGTGCGACCAGTATTACGGTATTAACGCATTACCGGGCGGCGGGCTTTATATCTTATCCGATCCATTTGGTGAGAATCCGAAGGTTAAGGATATTCTCGAGGATTCTGTTGTAGAAAAAGGCAGACTCAAGGGACAAAAGCTTACTGACGGCTCGTTCGTTTCGCCGGGTTTATCTTACGACGGCAAAACCATTATGTTTGCTTATGTCGAGTGCAAGGGTGATAAGGCCCACCGCCATCATACCGACCCTTCTAAAGGACACTGGCACGAAGGTCGCAGCTATCATGTTCTCAAAGTTAATATTGACGGCACGGACCTGGAGCAATTGACCGACGGGACATGGAACGATTTCGACCCTTGCTGGCTTCCCAATGGTCGAGTCGTATTCATCTCGGAGCGGCGCGGTGGGTATCTTCGCTGCGGCAGAGTGTGTCCGACCTATACCCTGTTCGATATGAATCCCGACGGCAGCGACATTCGGTGCCTCAGCCCGCACGAAACAAACGAATGGCATCCAAGCGTCACTAACGACGGGATGATCATCTATACGCGGTGGGATTACATAGATCGTCACGGGTGCACGGCACATCTTCCGTGGATTACGACACCGGACGGCCGGGATTCCAGGGTGGTTCACGGCAATTTCGCTCCACGCGAGCTGCGCGCCGACATGGAGCTTGACGTTCGCGCTATCCCCGGCTCGAATAAATTCGTTGCCACCGGCGCCCCACACCACGGCCAGGCATTTGGTTCGTTGCTCGTCTTCGATCCTCGCATCGAGGATGATGACGCGATGGCACCGTTGAAACGAATCTCGGCTGAGGTGGATTTCCCGGAAACTCAGGGCGGCTCGCAGGTTTATGGAACAGCCTGGCCGTTAAGTGAAAAATATTATCTTTGTGTTTATGACCCAACTATGCAGCCGGGGATTGGGAAGCAGGGAAAAAGCCCTCTTCGCGGGAGATACGGTATCTACCTCGTTGATATCTTCGGTAATAAAGAGTTGATCTATCGCGACCCGGAAATCGCCTGCCAGAGCCCCATACCTTTGCGTCCCAGACCCAAGCCGCCCGTATTACCCGACAAATCTGTGCGCGTCGTCAAGGGGCAATCGGCCGAGGCCACACTTGCCCTTATTAACGTCTACGATACCGTGACACCCTGGCCGCAGGATATGAAGATCAAGTCGCTTCGGGTATACCAGATTCTGCCGATGTCCGTTCCATCTGGTGCTCCGCCGCATGAAACAAGTCTGAGGGAGCCGACAGCAGGGGATTCGGTGGTTTTAGCCCGCTACGTACTGGGCACGGTGCCGGTGGAAGAAGACGGCAGCGCACATTTCAGCGTGCCGGCAAGGAAAGAGCTGTTTTTCCAAGCCCTTGATGAAAAGGGACTGGCAGTTCAATCAATGCGTTCAGCAACGTATTTACAGCCGGGTGAGATGCTTGTGTGCCAGGGTTGCCATGAGCCCAAGCACCGCGCCCCGGAATCACCCAAGAACATTCCTATAGCAATGCGCAGGGAACCTTCAAAGCCCACACCAGACGTGGACGGCACAAATCCTTTCAGTTATCCACGGCTGGTCCAGCCTGTTCTCGACAAGCATTGCGTCCAGTGTCACCAAAACCACCCGAAAAAGGCACCGCGACTGGACCGAGAGGTTGTCGTCAAGGGCAGACAGAAGTGGTATGCCTCCTATCACAGCCTAGCGCCGCAGTATGGTTTCTGGCAATACGGGCACCGTCATCGGACCATACCAGGGAAGTTCGGGGCCCGTGTCTCGAAGCTGTACAAGATGCTGCAAAAGGGACATCACGATGTCAAGCTTTCCCAAGAGGAAATGCATCGCATCACGATCTGGTTAGATTCATGCTCAATCTTCTATGGCGTCTATGAAAAAGAGGGCGGAATTGCTCAGCTTGAGGGCAAGATTGTCTATCCGACACTTGAATAGGACGGCAGTAAGTGTCTCCCGTCACCTATAAATCCTGTTGTTAAAAAATCCGCCCGGAAATGAGATTCGGATATCGGGGTAATGAGCCATTTGCCCTGAGTTCTATCCATACGTTGTGTTTGCATGGAGAGAAATTAGCATAGATTCTTGAAATTGCGGGGAAAATGACCCTGGCACTTTTTATGCTGCTGAAGACATTCGCCGATGTAATTATGCACGTCGTGGGAAAAAAGGGTTTTGGTGAAAGGGCTGCAGAAAGTGAGGAACAGGGCTCTTAGTGTAACTGAAAGAAAAGTTACATTTTATCATCGAAGGAATTGTAACGGTTTGTAATAGGCAGTCGGCGGTCTTTTCCAAATGCTTTCGGTGTGATTTTTACGCCCGGTGGAGATTGCCTTCTTTTGTATTCATTCCGGTCGACCATATGAATAACGCGCAGGACAACATCCTGCGGCAAACCGGATTCAACAAGCTGCTGCGCGGACTTGTCCTGTTCAACGTAGCCTTTGAGGATTTTATCAAGCAAGTCATAATCAGGCAGTGTATCGGCATCTTTCTGGTCGGGCCTTAACTCGGCAGTAGGCGGGCGATTTAGCACATCGGCAGGTATGATTTGCCGTCCGGCTGTTTTATTTATGTGCTCAGCCAATTCGCAGACCATTGTTTTGGGGACATCTTTTATAACGGCAAAGCCGCCTGCGGTGTCGCCATAAAGGGTCGCATAGCCAACTGCGGTTTCACTCTTGTTGCCGGTTGTTAACACCAGTGAGCCATACTGGTTGCTCAGCGACATCAGGATACCTCCGCGGATTCTGGCCTGCAGGTTCTCGTAAGCAATACCTTCGTTGTTCCATCCGGGGGCTTTCTGTAAGGCCTGGTCGAATTGCTTAAGTATCGCCTCAATCGGGATAGTCAGGAATTCGATGCCCAAATTCTTTGCCATTTTTTCCGCATCGCTTATCGTCTCAGGGCTGTTGAATTTCGATGGCATTGTGATGCCGACGATATTCTCCGGCCCCAAAGCAGCAACGGCAATGGCAGCGGTGACCGAAGAATCGATGCCGCCACTTAGACCAAGCAAGACTTTCTCGAAGCCGTTTTTCCGTGCGTAATCTCTTGTTCCAAGCACAAGCGCCTGATAGACTTCATCGAGCACATCGGTTGGCTGCGGAGCCGGGGGCTGAACCGGCTTGACTTGCACGGAGGCCATCCCCAAGCTGCGCTTGAGGCTGCCACCCGTCTGTAC
>JAUWLI010000152.1 GCA_030613765.1 Phycisphaerae bacterium | reverse complement strand
TTTACTACCCGGCCGGATACCTTATTCGGCGCGACCTATATGGTATTGGCGCCGGAGCATCCCCTTGTAGATAAAATTACGAGCGAGGAAAGAGAAGAAGCCGTTAATAAATATCGTGAAGAGGCCGCCCGTAAGAGCGATTTGGACAGGACCGATTTGGCCAAGGAAAAGACAGGCGAATCGCTTGGAGCATACGCGATAAATCCGGTAAATAATGAAAAGATTCCAATCTGGATAAGTGATTACGTTCTGATTACTTATGGCACCGGTGCGATTATGGCCGTGCCCGGCCACGATGAACGCGATTTTGAATTCGCAAAGGAATTTAACCTGTCGATTGTTCCGGTTGTGGAGCCGCAGAATAGTGAGGATGCCGAGCTTGTTAAGAAAGGCGAGTTGTGCTTTGTCGGTGACGGTAAGGCGATTAATTCCGGGCAGTTTAACGGCCAGACGACCGCCGAATTCAAGGAGCAGATTACAAACTGGCTGGCGGAAAAAGGGCTTGGCCAGGGAGCCGTGAACTATAAGCTGCGTGACTGGCTTTTCAGCAGGCAGCGTTACTGGGGCGAGCCGTTTCCGATTTTGCATACGGGAGACGGCGGCGTTGTCGGTCTGTTGGAAGAAGATTTGCCATTAGAGCTGCCGGTAGTTAAGAACTATAAGCCTGCAGGGACCGGTGAATCCCCGTTAGCCAAAATTGACGATTGGATAAATGTTGAATTGGCCGATGGCTCAAAAGCCAAGCGAGAAACGAACACGATGCCCCAGTGGGCGGGTAGCTGCTGGTATTATTTGCGGTACCTTGATCCTGACAATAACAGCCAGGGCTGGGATCCCGAGAAGGAGAAATACTGGATGCCGGTGGATTTGTATATCGGCGGTGCCGAACATGCGGTGCTGCACTTATTATATTCGCGGTTCTGGCACAAGCTGCTTTATGACCTTGGCTACGTCACTACGAAAGAGCCGTTCAAGAAACTTATCAATCAGGGAATGATTCTTGGCGAAGACGGCCAGAAGATGAGCAAGTCCCGCGGCAATGTAATCAATCCGGATAAGGTTATCACGGACTACGGCGCCGATTCGATGCGGCTTTATGAAATGTTTATGGGCCCGTTAGAGGCAATGAAGCCCTGGAATATGCAGGGTGTGGAAGGAGTCCATCGGTTCTTGCAAAAGGCCTGGCGAATGATTGTAGATGAAGATACGGAGCAGCTCAGCAATATAGTGAAAGAAGCGCAGGCGGATGAGGCAACGCTGAGACTGTTGAATCAAACGATAAAAAAAGTGGGTGATGATATCGAAACGTTCGGCTTTAATACGGCGATAAGCGCGATGATGATTTTCGTAAATCACCTTGGCAAACAGGATGTACGGCCCAAATCAGTTGTTGAGAAATTCGTTTTAATCCTTGCTCCGTTTGCTCCTCATATTGCTGAGGAACTCTGGGAGAAATTGGGCCATGAGGGTAGTTTGGTTTACGAGGCCTGGCCGGAATATGACAAAGAGCTTATCAAAGAAAAAGAAATCGAATTGGCAGTACAGGTCAACGGCAAGATAAAGGACAGAATAGTCGTGTCCGCTGATGAAGACCAGGAGCAGATAAAGCAAAAGGCACTGGCTAGTGAAAAGGTAATTGCTGCAATGGCCGGTAAAAGCCCTAAGAAAATTATCGTTGTTAAGCCAAGAATAGTAAGCATAATCACTTAATCATAGTTGTTATATAACTGATGTGTATCGAAATTGAAGCAAAACTGAAAGTTGACTCGCTACAGGATGTAGGGCGTAAGTTGGGTGAAGTCGGCGCCGAATTTGTGGCCGAGCAGTTACAAACGGACACGTATTTTGATGACACAGGCGGTGCTTTGAAAAGCAGCGATCGGGCACTTCGTTTACGGCGACAGAGAACCGGGCAAAAAGAGAATACATTTTTGACTTATAAGGGCGCCAAAGAAAAAAACGATTTCAAGAAAAGGCAGGAGATAGAAATTGAAGTTGGAAACGGCGATTTGGTTGAGAAGCTGCTTTCGGAACTGGGCTATGAAAAGGCATTGGTTTTTGAAAAAAGGCGTCAAATTTGGAAGCTCGACGACTGTGTTGTTTGTCTGGATGAATTGCCGTTGTTAGGTAGTTTTGTGGAAATAGAAGGACCCGATGGGGAAAGCATTACCGATGTGCAAAAAAAATTAGGAAGGTCTGATTTGCCCCATATCGTTGAGAGTTATGCCTGCTTGATGCAGCAAAAGCTTCGTCAGCTTGGAAAAGAGCAAAGGCAGGTTTTACTATAAAAAATCAGAGTCGCAATTATGAAACCAGATGATGGTTATATCGCATATATTGTAAATCCCAAGGCCGGTGCCAGCAGCAGCAAACTAACGAGCCGGCAGTTTGAGCGATACCTTGTCAAAAGAGGATTCGATGTCAGGGCCAGTTTGACAACATCTCTGGATAATGCCTGTGAATTGGCTACCGATGCAGCGGTCGATTATGACTGTGCCATGGTCGTTGTTGTCGGCGGTGACGGCACTGTTAGAGAGGTGGCACATGGCCTGGAGGGCAGTGACAAGCCGTTGCTGATAGTTCCCGGCGGGACGGAAAATTTGCTGGCAAATGAATTAGGTTTTGATGAAAAAGTAAAAACAATATTAAGGACGTTTGAGGCGGGCTACATTCGGCCTCTGGACCTGGGAAGTGCAAACGGAAGATGTTTTACTTCTATAATTGGCTTCGGCTTTGACGGCCAGGTAGTCAAACGTGTCAGCGAGCGGCGGGATGGACATATAGACCACTTTAGTTACTTTGGTCCGATTTGGCGAACATTCTGGACTTATAAGTTTGCCCCGATGAAGGTGGAACTGGAAGGCGAAGAGATTTTTAATGGTCGAGGATTGGTTTTCGTTGGAAATATTTCAAGGTATGCAGTGGGGCTTCAGGTATTGCACAATGCCGATTTTGGTGATGGGTTACTGGATGTGTGTGTTTATAAGTGTGCCTCTCGTGTACATTTGGTAAAACATTCAGTGATGACAGTTTTGAAACAGCACTCCACAGGCAGGGACGTTATATATCGTCAGGGCAAAAACATTAATGTGAGTTCTCAGTTTTCCGGGATAGCGACTGAAATTGATGGTGACCCGGGGCCTGATTTGCCAATACAAATCACGGTAATACCGCAGGCTGTCAACGTGATGGTGCCGGAAGGTGCCAAGCCAGCTGGAATCAGAACGAGGATTATCAGGGCAATAGGGTAGACATTGATTATTGGCAAGTGGAATCTGGATTAGAGATGGGAAATACGAGTAAAGTGAACTTCAAAATTGGTGATGTTGAAATTAGTTTGGATGCGCCTCTTTTTGTGATGGCGGGGCCATGCGTTATTGAAAGCAAAGACCATTGTCTGGATATTGCAAATAGACTTGTCGATATTGGTGCGAGGAGCAATGTAGGAATCATTTTCAAGGCCAGTTTCGACAAGGCCAATCGCTCCAGCTTGCACAGCTTCCGGGGTCCGGGCCTGGAGAAAGGCTTGGAGATTCTCTCTGCGGTGCGCAAAGAGACTCACCTGCCTGTTATGACCGATGTGCACGAGCCGGCCCAGGCTGCCATTGCAGGCGAGGTTGTCGATTGCCTCCAGGTTCCTGCTTTCCTATGCAGGCAGACTGACTTGCTTTGTGCCTGCGCACGAACGGGCAAGCCTGTAAATATAAAGAAGGGCCAGTTTCTCTCACCTGCTGAGATGAAGAATGTGGTTGAGAAGATTCGTGCCTGTGAAAACGAAAAAATTATACTTACCGAGCGCGGCACATTTTTTGGCTACAATCGGCTCGTCAACGATATGACGAGCATCGAGATTATGAAGAGGCTGGGCTGTCCGGTTGTTTTTGATGCTACGCACAGTACCCAGCAGCCCGGAGGTCTTGGTGATGCAAGTGCGGGCCGGCCGGAAATGGCTCCTGTACTTGCCAAAGCTGCGATTGCCGCCGGTGCAAACGGTCTTTTCATCGAAGTCCATACCGAGCCGGAAAAGGCAAAATCAGACGCCGGCAGCATTATGCCGATAGAGTGGCTTGAGGACTTATTAAAAGTGTGCAAAACAATATTCGAGGTTGTACGCGAGAAGAAAAGTGACTGAGGAGAAAAAATATTTGTACGGGCCGGTGCCTTCGCGAAGGCTGGGGCTAAGCCTGGGTGTTGATTTCATCCCTTTCAAAATCTGCACACTGGATTGCGTCTACTGCCAGCTCGGCAGAACTACCCAGAAGACCACAGAGCGCTCCGAATACGTATCTCCTGAAGCGGTTTTAGCCGAGTTGAGGGAAACATTAGCCCAGGGCCTGAAGGCGGATTTTATTACCATTGGAGGGTCCGGCGAGCCGACGCTGAATTCGAGGCTTGGCGAGCTTATTGATGGCATAAAAAAGATTACCGATATTCCTGTGGCCCTGTTAACCAACGGCACGCTTTTCTATAGACCGGATGTGCGCGCCGATTGTGCAAAGGCCGATGTGGTGCTGCCATCTTTGGATGCCGGTGACAAACACACTTTCGACCAAATCAATCATCCGCACGAGGATATCGTTATTGAAAACCTGATTTCGGGCTTATGCGTCTTTAGAAATGAGTTTGCCGGGCAAATATGGCTCGAGGTTTTTTTCATCGAAGGAATAAATACCGATGCAAGTCAGATTGCCAAAATCAGGGATGCTATAGAACAAATTCGGCCGGATAAGATCCAGCTCAATACAGCCGTTCGGCCTACGGCCAAGACCGGTATCAAAAGATTAAATCCCGAAAAATTACAGGCTATAGATAAACAACTGGGCCAAAAGTGCGAGGTTGTCGCTGATTTTTCCCCGGGCCGCTGCGGTGAGCATATCGAAAGTAGAGCTGAAGATGTATTATCAATGCTGAAACGCAGGCCTTGCTCACTAAATGATATATGTTCGGGCCTGGGCATCCACAGCAACGAAGCGTTAAAATACGTTACTCATTTCCAACAACAGGGGGTTGTTAATTCCAGCGAAAAAGACGGAATAGTCTTCTTCAAGGCCTTGTCCTAAACGAAGCGGAGGAACCGGCTGCAAGCAAAGAGGAATTTCTTCTCTGCGCTCAGAGTGACAGCATTGCTGTAATTTGTGTGAATTTACACCAAATTTGCCAAGATTTGTGTTCAAATTGTAAAGACAGAGGTCTTATTGGCCGATAAAAGCGTTGTGGCTTTGCCAAATAGTAGATTTTATCGCATTTGATGAAGAAAATCAAAGTTTCCGTATAAGTTATCTGCTTTTCGACCGATAAAGAGTATTAGGTGTTTATAGGAACGACTTGGTGAATTGATATTGTTGGACCGACCTTTCCCTTAAGTCACGAACGCCTACTAATTTTATAGCAATGAAACAAAAAAGGCGACAACTGGTTTTAAACAAGGGAACAGAGAAGTTCATATTTCGTTACGAGGCCGGCCGTGAAGATGAACTTCTTGATGCACTGATTGCCCAGGCAAAGGACAGTTGTACAGATTTTGATTGGTTTGATGCAGCGGTCCTCAGTTTCAAGCTGACACAGTCGCTTATCGGCCAGGCAGATGATCTTTTACGTGAAAATACAGATACGCAAATTCACGCGAATTAATAAAAGTGAGTAAATGTAAGTGAAGTTTTGAATGAGCTTGGGTTTTGCAATAAGTAGTAAAACAGAGCCCTGAACTTTATGAAAATATTTGGTTTTTAGTTAATACGGCGCTGGGGAGATGCCCACGAGATTGAAAGCAGGTGGATTATGAAAGATAGTGCGATTGTCCAGGAGTTTTTGAATTACTTGAAGTTTGAAAAGCGGTTCTCCGAACATACGGCCAAGTGTTATGAAGCTGATCTTCGCCAATTTGGTGAATATCTGATTGGTTCTTCAGTGTGCAGCCCGTCGGCTGATGAGCCGATTTCGTTGTCACACACTAAATCACCAGATGCCGGCGTGGCCACAGCCGTGGCGACACATGTTGATGTCAAAGTCGACCAATTACTGCTATCGGTGGAAACAGCCGCTGTCAGAGCGTACCTGGCTTTCCTAAATGAGAAGCAATATTCCAAAGCGACCATAGCTCGCAAACTTGCCACTCTGCGAAGCTTTTACAAGTTCCTGGTTAAGAGAAGCCAGCTTGGCTCCAATCCGGTTGCTGCGGTTAGAACTCCGAAGCAGGACAAAAAACTGCCGATGTTCCTGGAATACGAAGATGTAAAGAAATTACTTGAGACACCGCCAATGAATAACTGGTTGGGTGCCAGAGACAGGGCCATTTTGGAGACGCTTTACAGCACAGGCATAAGAGTTAGTGAGCTTGTGGCGTTAAACATGGTTGATGTAGACTTTTTGGGTGAGGTCGTACATGTCAGGGGCAAAGGCAAGAAGGAAAGAATTGCACCTATCGGTTCATCTGCTTTGCAGGTTATCCAGCACTATATGGAATTCAGGAATAAAAGAGCGCAAAGCAGCAGGAATTTTGACGCGAAAGTTTTGTTCGTGAACAAGCACGGCCGACGGCTGAGTACACGCAGTGTCCGCCGCAAGATGGACAAATATCTTAAGATGGCCGGCCTTGACCCGGCAATCAGCCCGCATACCCTGCGTCATAGCTTCGCGACGCATATGTTAAACAATGGCGCCGATTTAAGGAGCGTCCAGGAATTGCTCGGCCATCAATCGCTATCGACCACACAGGTTTACACGCATCTTACCACGAGAAAACTAAAGGAAGTTTACGAAAACGCTCATCCAAGAGAAGATGTTGGCCAGGAGCCGCCTTCCGAGCCGCATTCCGAGCCGCAATACGAATAAAACCGGTAACTGACCGCAAATTAAAAAGCCGCTTTTAGAAGCGGCTTTTTTTATGGAGTCTTTAAATATTGTGGTTGACCGAATTTATCTTGTCGTCATTCTGAACGGAGCAAAGCGAAGTGAAGAATCTGGCCATCGAATGCAATTAATCTCCCGTTGTCATCCCCGTGAAAACGGGGATCCAGACGTCTTTTAAACCATTTCTAAATTCTACATTCTAAATTCTCAATTCATACTTTATAATCGTCTCAGCTCGTAAACTGCAATAATTACAGGGTCCTGAGCGAAATGATATTTCGCCTGACACAGAAACTGGCTAAGAAGATTAGGCTGGCGCCGTTACAGGCTTTGCCG
>JAUWLI010000121.1 GCA_030613765.1 Phycisphaerae bacterium | reverse complement strand
TCAATGGTTCGATTTTTCCCCATAATTCGTCTGAAATCCTGTATCTGTTTTTTGTTTTTCTTTCTTTCATCCCTGAATCCTTTCAAAGGCATCATTGCCTTTGATTATATCGGCCATTCAGGGGTTATTCGGATAGGCTCTTAGTCTGCTCGTACCACAAGAACAGCTCACCAACAATCTGTTTCATTTGCTCTTCTGTTTCAGTGAACAGGCCAATAAGGGCGGCTGCTCCGTTGAGCGAGCCACATAAAGATCCTGAGCCAGCTGTTCCGCCAACGCCGTATCTCATCATATCAACAGGAAAGGATTTATAAGGTTCGCCGTGTTTTTCGGCTAACTGTGATATTACAGGTGCAAACACACCATACATGCAATGCCCTTTTTCACAATCATAATATGTCTTTTCTGCTGTGATGTCCGGGTCCAGTTCGGTGTAGGCCCAGGGAAAGTCAGGTTTATTCTCTTTGTCCGGAACTGATGCCAAGTTCTTACTCAGACAGGAAGAAAGAACACATGAACCAGCAACGATACCGAGTGGCCCCAATACTTGTCTTCTGGTAACATTTTTCATTTTAGCCCTCTAGAAAAATACCAATTCGGCGGCTCATCGTCAATATTACAAAGTACCTCAACTATCGGATCAGGAGATAGTCATTTCTCCTGTTCTCAGTAGGCCCAATTCTACCATACATTCACTCTCCCAGTCGAGCACTATCGACACCTTGCTCCTGCTGGGATTTGGTGGTATAATTTCTACTGTTCTAATAGTGTTATATTGACCAGCAGAAGGCACTCTGACCTACTTCATGCCTAACATCTTTGCCTTCTGAAATTAGGAACGGGAGAAAGAAAGAGAAAGCAGGGCCACCTTATGAAGACATCTGATAAATCCAAGGTAGAAGTCCAGATAATCGAGATGACACCTAAGGATGCTGGAAAGGTGCCATTATGTGGGCACAAAGATCCGAGCAAAGAGTGTTATCAACACAAGTTCCAGTGGATAAAGAAACGTATGTCCGAAGGATTAAAGGTGAAGATGCTCAACACGCCGGATGATGGTATAGTAGGTTACATTGAGTATGTACCCGGTGAACACGCATGGAGGGCTGTGAACTCTGAGGGTTACATGTTCATTCACTGCATATACATCCAGTGGAAGAGGTGTAAGGGCAGAGGTTATGGCACACTCCTTATACAGGATTGTGTGAAGGATGCCAAGAAGGCAAATATGAATGGTGTGGCAGTTGTAACACGCGAGGGTACTTGGATGGTTGGAAAGGAATTGTTCCTTAAGAACGGATTCGAGGAGGTTGAGAAGGCACTTCCAGATTTTTCACTGCTTGTGAAGAAATTCAAGAAATCCGCTCCAACACCGAGCTTTAAGGGGGAGTGGGATAAGAAGCGAAAGAAATTCGGTAAGGGCCTCACGATTATAACCTCTGGCCAATGCCCTTATAACGTGAAAATGGTTAACGATATTGCTGAGATTGCGAAAGACAGATACGGAATAGAACCAAGAATAGTAGAGTATAGAAGTTACAGGCAAGCCCAGAACGCACCGTGGCCCTTTGCTGTTTCTGGCGTGCTGTACGATGGTAAGCTGGTCGCTGACCATCCCATAGGCGGCAGGAGATTTCAGAATATCATGGAGAAAGAGGTAGGAATAGACGCCAAGAAGGGATGCCGTCCCTGATTGATGACTTCACCTCCTACTCTCACCTTCCCCGCTCCCCACTCCCCTGTAGATCACTATCGACACCTTGCTCCCACCTGGATTTCGTGGTATCCTTGTCGAGTTAAGAACGTGTTTTTTACAGGTGTAGTTCGTGTCTACTTTCGACAGGGGAAAAGGGTGAGTTTGAGCATTCTGCGTAGAAACATGATGATGCGTCTTGATACTCTTGAGTGGATGTGAATGCCCTACCTCTTCCTCGGTCTACCTCTCCCCCTCTTGTGATCTCCATTGGCAAGAACCTTGTCGAGTTCTTCCCTGTCGAAACAAAAAGCGGTTCAAAGTGAGCCGAGATAGTCGATTTGCTTGAAAAACAGGGGATAAAGAATAGAATATAGGCATTTAATGACGAATGGATTTCTGCCCCATTATAGAGCAACAGAAATTTGACAAGAGATTGGAAATGAATATGGTGAAAAATTCTATAGTAATCTTTATTGTACTTCTCATAACTACCTTGTCCTGTACACAGCGAAGGATAAATCCTGAGAAGATTGCAAAATGGCCTGACAAGGTCAAAGTGGCTGCGGTTCAAATTGGTGGCTATGACAAATGGCTTAAAATTAAGAAAGGATGCAACCCTGTTGAGTCGGTTTTGAAGTATGTTGAAAGAGCAGCAAGGGATGGTGCTCAACTGGTCGTTTTCCCTGAATACCATTTGGGAAGAATCTCTGTACCGGGACCACAGACCCAGAAAATATCCAAAGCGGCAGCTGAGCATAGTATTTATGTCATTGTTGGTTGTTGGGAGGTCTTTAAGGAGGAGTCGTTTTCGAGCACAGCTTTGTTGTTTGGCCGGGAAGGTGATATTGTCGGCAAATACCACAAGACCCATGCAGCAGTGGATACTTATGACGAGCTACCCGCCTACTCAAAACCACCGTCGGGAAAAGATAAGCAGTGGTTCATAAAAAACGACCCGGAATGGATAATGAAAAGAGGTAATGACCTGCCTGTATTTGACCTGGATTTTGCCAGGATAGGTATCCTTATCTGCTATGATGGTTATTTCCCGGAGACCTACAGAGTTCTTTCTCTAAAAGGTGCAGAAATCATCGTTTGGATTAATGGTAGGGGAGGCAGTATCCAAGATTATTACGTCAAAACCTTTATGGAACAAAACCTTGTCTTTATGATTTGTACCAATCAGGACTACGGAGCCGGAACAATGCTTGCCCAATATCCAAATACTATAAATGCTATTTGCCAACAACCGGGAGAGGATTATATTACTACAGAATTTGATTTGAAAAAACTCCGCATCGCTCGAAAGAACAGCAGGAACTTTCAGCAAAGGAGGCCGGAACTATACAGAGAGATTACGAGACTCCATCCAATCTGGGAAGATTATAAGAGCATCAAGAATGACGGTAAAAGGGCAGAGGGAAAGAGGGGGAGATAGAAAAAAGTAAGCGTAGGAATAACTACCTCCACAGGACATTGCAGAAAAAGTAAGTCCGGTTATAACGATCTTATTTCGTAGATGATTTTTACCTTTGACTTCGATAATAAATTGTACAGATTGCCTGTCGAGCCAAAGACCTACCCGTAATCGAAAAACATCGCAACTACTACACCGGAATAACAACTGACCTCAAAATCGCATGCGTCAACACGGAACCCTGCCACTGCTGTACAAAGAAACATTTTCTGACAAGTTCCAGGCCGCTCGAAGAGAAAGGGAAATTAAAGGTTCCTCGAAGGCAAAGAAAGCCGAGCTTATTGCAAAATTCGGCGGGTGAGTTTACATAGAACCACAAGGGGGCGTAGGCCGGAGTCCTACTCGGGGAGTTCTGGGGGGTTTGCTAAGCATCATTTTTGATTATTGGGATTTGCTTTGGCCTAATCAGTGGCCTTTACGCCGAGATAGTAACCGGTCACCGGCGATTGCTCGTAGCCCATAGACCGGTGCGCCACTTCCGCGCGATAGACCGGGTCCTGCATCAGGCAGACTCGCCGGTCTTTCCCCGGGATGGTCGTTGTGTAGATGCGCAATTCGCCGGCTAAGATGGTGATAAGTTCCTCTCGCCAATCGCCTAAGATATCGGCCATCATCATAATACTTCCCTCGATGCTGGAGGTTAGGATTGGTCCCTTGTACTTGACGATAGAGATGGACCTGCCGCGTCCGAACGTTTCCCGCAGCAGGTCGGCATCCCAGAAGATCCAGTTCCTGCAGCCGGGGACGTCTTCGCGTTGGCCGAGCTGCTTGCCATCGGCGGAAAACATATATCGGTCTCTCGAGCCGCCTTTGGAGTCTTCGGTCGCAAAACATTCCAAGCCGGGGATCAACGGATCGATGTCGGCAACCATGCCGTCGCCCACGTGATAGGTGCGTTGGCCAATGCTCCAGATTATTTTTCCGGTCCTGGCGTCAACCAGGCAGACACCCTTGCCATCGTCGTGCCACGGTTCGATAGCGTAGAAGATTTCCATGCCGGGGCGGGTCGGGTCCACGTCGGTGACAAAGCATTTATCAGGATGGCCGAGGCCGACCGACCAAAGGCATGTGCCGTTGTCGTCCAGCACAACCGAGCCCAGGATGACCTCGTCGCGGCCGTCCTCGTCGACATCGGCTGAGTGCATGCCATGCGCACCCTGGCTGCGAATGATAGGCGTCTCGTCGTCACCCTCCCAATGCCACAGTCGCTTGAGCTTGTTGTTGTGATACTGGTAGGCGTCCACTATCATCAGCTTGTACGTTCCGCGGGCCACCAGCAGGCACGGGGTTTTGCCGTCCAGGTAGGCCGTGCCCATCTGGTTGCGATTGGTCCGGTTATAATCGCCCAGGCGCGGATCGCGTGGCGGCCAGTCGGCACGAGCGAGTTCGGCGCCGGTCATACCATCCAGGATCGAGCACCACTCCGGTCCCTTGCGAACGCGCCCATCGGATTCTCTGGCGTCCTCCGGGCCGGTCTTGACAGCCACCTCGGCTTTGCCGTCGCCGTCAAAATCGTAAACCACAAACGGTGAATACCAGATGCCCGGCTCGATGCCCGGGCCCAGGTCTTTACGCCACAGGAACGTGCCATTGTTGAGATAGGCCTCCAGCTTGTAGGTGAGGCCGTCAGTATTTGGTCTGCCCGCCGGATCGATGCCTCGGCTCGGCTGCTTGATTACAAAGTCATACGTCCTGTCGCCGTTTAAGTCGGCAACGGCGATCCTCTGTGGCCTGTAATCACCCTGGAACTTGATAGAGGCATAGTATGGCTTATCTTTGGCGTCCGCCTTCAGCAGCACCTTCTTTGAGGGCCCAAGTTCCTTGCCATTAATTACCGGCCTGACCCAGTAGATGCTCTCGCGCCCCGTGACAGGTTTCTTGTCGATAAAGTCAGTAGTGGCAACCACGGGCTTCTTGTTCAGTCTAATCGGATTGCCGCCCTCAATCGAGCGGTAGACATTGAAGGCCGTTCCCTTTGTATCGCTCTTGAGCAGCCGCCATCCCAGATAGACCTTACCCTCTTTGTTGAGCATGGTCAACATTCCACGATTGATTTTCTCTTCAATCCGCTTTTTGGCCCAGCCTGTTACTTTAGGCTTGTCCTTGTGCTTCGGATTGAGCGCAGGAACGTGGTAATTTCGCTCTCTTGGGTCTTCTGCGACTGCCGTAGGAACAAAAGAGCAAAACAACATAACAATAAGCAGGATTCTTCTAATCATGGCCCATCGCTTTCCATAGATTAGTTTCTTTGCCGTACAAGCATTTATATTCATCTGGCATCGCTGATCTAAGCCTAACCAATGCAAGCACTTATTCTATCGTCTGACCTTTTCGCATGCAAGGCATTGATTCGGCAAAGTTGGACCTGATGATGAAGATGATTATTGAACAGAAGTTGCCTGTGGGTTCCGTGATTATCGTCGTCCACGGGTATATCGTATTATGTATGTGGCTTCACGTACGAGACGGGATGAGCACCCTTTGCCCCGTTAGAAATTACTATCAGATTTTACTCTGTGTAGAATTTCTAACGGGGCGGGGATTTCTAACAGCTTTCACGCTTTATTGGCGGCTGTGTAGACCTTTAAGAAACTGTCCGAATATATCTGTTTGTTCATCAGCATATCGGAGGTGGCTACAACATTCATCAGGTCTTCGTCAAGGGCATCAGCGATTGCCGAGTCCAGGCCGTGTGACATGGCCATAGCCAGGAATATGCGATTTATCAGGCTTCTTTCGCTTGCGCCCTGAGAGACATTTGACAAACCTACAGTCATATGCGGCGCAGGGTCAGCCAGATATTTTATCTGGTCCATTGCATTCAGGATGTTGCCAACCTGAACCTGGGCATTTGGCACTTTAACCGGCAGGGCGATAGGGTCGATAAATAACCGCTGCGTGTCAAAGCCTTTCTCCATTGCCTTTTGCACGATTTCCGCGGCTAAGGCTACCCGCATATCAGTGTCCTGGGGGACACCGTTTTTGTCCATAGTGAGCGTGATAACATTTGCCTTTGGCCCGGCCTGGTCGGCCAATTCCAGGTATTTATCAAAGACCTCTTCATCAGATTTCTTATTCAGCGGCGTGGAGTTCAGGAGCAGGCCGTTCTCAGCATTAATGACCTTTACTCCCGCTGCGATGACATTGAATTTTTGAGAATCCAGGCATAGGGCGGTTGTGCAGGTTTCCTGGATGGTTTCAACGAGCCACTGCATAGTGCCTTCCTGGTCTGCCGCGGCGGTGCCAACATTGACATCCAGATATGTGGCGCCTGCTTCGGTTTGCTTTTTGGCCAGTTCCTGAATGGGCTGCTTATTCTTGGACGCAATCGCATCCTTAACATCTGTAAACATCCCGTTAATTCGTTCTCCGATGATTATCATAACAGTCTCCTTGCGATGTGAAGAGTTTAGTTCCTATTGCCAGATTTGATTGATGAAGTTCTTAACAGTCGCGACGGCCCGCGGATGTCGCATCCGGATTATGTCGACGCCGGCCTGCAGCAGACAGATTGCAGTAGTAGCTTCCCACATTGGCCCGCGGTCTTTAGCGTCTCCCCAGCCCGGGGCGTCTACAAGCTTGCTCTCTTTTGCCCGCCAGGACTCATAACCCACATCACAGATAGCAGGCATTGCCATCATTTTATCTCCGCCAAGTGCAGCCAGACGCTGGCGTTCCTGAATCGAATAGGCATACTCAATCCCATAACCTAATGCTCCTGTGGCCTGAAAGGTTACAACCTTTTCCAGCGGAAAGCCCATATCAGAAACTAAAATATTGATCTGTTTGGCAATGTTGATATCCAAAGGAGCGTGGGTAATAAGGTGATGGCCGTCAGCCAGGGCAATGGCCGTCAGGGCCTTGTAATTGTCCTCTGTAACAGAACCTATCAGAACGTTTTCTCCCTTGGCTGCCTCACTTACCTTCGGCATAACCTGGTTGTCCTTTTCGTCGTATCCACTTCCCCACAGAATAAGTGGGACGCCAACTGCCTGCAACACTTCCTCGGTGACCTTGACGGAATGAGCGGCATCTAAATCTTTCTTGTCGGGGTGGATGCCTTCGAATTTTACGCAGATCAAGTCTGCACCGAATTGCTCTATGCACTTTTTGGCCCAGTCGGCGGGACTGTCCATCACATCTTGATAATTTTCAGCCAGGGCATCGGGCCAATCGTCCGGCCTGCTGTCGAGAACGTCCATAGCGATAATCGGTTTCTCACTGGCTTCTTCTGCGGAGCCGCCGTAGACTACATTACGTGCCCCTCCAACGGTTGCTGTTGAGGTTCGAGTACCGCCGCTGTCTTTGGTCGCCCCAAGTGTAACGCGATTTACCGAACCGGCAAAGCTCTCCTTAACTTCAGGAACTGGCATTTGAAATCCTCCAAGAATAACTTAGAATTTAGTTTTGGTTTTTAGTTAACTGAAAACTACGGTTTAGTTTGGATTCGAGTATTTTCAGTACCGCCGAAAGTGCGGCACTGTTTTCTTCGAGATCGAAGATTGTTTTACCCTGCATTGCTGCGTCAAATATGGTTTTGTCGTCAGGTATATGCCCGAAGGTTTCTATCTCCTCCAGTTTCTTGCTGCTATCGGTCCTGTTCCATATAACGCCGGTTTCTTTTACGGATATCGGCAGTTGTTTGGCAAGCTCAAAAATCCTCCGGGCGGTAAGGTCACCGACAGCAGTTGGTTCCGCTACGATAAAGAGTAGGTCCACATTATTAGTGGTTCGGCGGGAAAGGTGCTCCATTCCCGCTTCGTTGTCAATAATTACATATTGATACTGCGAGCTTAGTTTATCCAGGAATGTTCGCAACATATTATTTACGGCACAGTAGCAGCTTGGTCCTTCGGGCCTACCCATGGTGAGCAAATCGAAACCGGCGGCCTCTGTGATTGCCTGCTGGATGCTGTATTCAAGGGAGCGCAACCG
>JAUWLI010000199.1 GCA_030613765.1 Phycisphaerae bacterium | reverse complement strand
GATTGCCTCCCCCATCTTCATAAGACGCTCTCTCTCGCCGCTCAATAATCTTGCAATGGGTATCCCGGTCCATTTGGATACAACGTCGGCGATGTGCTCCTCGTTGACTTCGTTATGAATTATCTTGGCCCTGTCGGATTTAGCCAACTGTGTCTCTTTCTCTTCAAGCTCTTTTTTCAAATCGGTAATTGTCCCATATTTCAAGCGGGCAGCGGTCTCCAAATCACCTTTGCGCTGAGCGTTTTCGAACTGGTTTTGGGCCTCTTCGATTTTTTCTTTGAGTTCTTTTATCTGGTCGATGTCACCTTTTTCACCTTCCCACTGTCCGGTGAGTTTCTTATCCTGCTCCTGCAATTCGGTTAATTGCTTTTCTGTCTTTTTTAACTGTTCTTTGCTGGCATTATCGGTTTCTTTTTTGAGCGCCTCGCGCTCGATTTGAAGCTGAACAATCTTTCTTCGGATGCTATCCAACTCAGCAGGCAGCGAATCATTATCAATGCGCAGCTTGGATGCGGCTTCGTCAACCAGGTCTATCGCCTTGTCCGGCAGCCACCGGTCGGAGATGTAGCGATTTGATAAAGTCGCAGCCGCTACAAGGGCAGAATCCGTAATCCTGACGCCGTGGTGCGTGTCATAGCGGTTCTTCAGACCTCGAAGGATAGCTATAGTTTCTTCAACGCTCGGCGGGTCAATAAGAATCGGCTGAAAACGCCTCTCCAAAGCTGCATCTTTTTCCACATACTTTCGATAATCGTCAATCGTAGTGGCACCGATACACCGCAATTCGCCCCGCGCAAGTGACGGCTTTAGCAAATTGCCGGCATCAACCGCACCTTCGGCTTTTCCTGCTCCTACGACTGTATGCAATTCGTCGATGAAAAGTATTATTTGGCCTTCAGCAGCAATGACCTCTTTGAGCACTGCCTTGAGTCGGTCCTCAAATTCACCCCTGAATTTTGTTCCCGCTATCAACGCCCCCATATCCAGGGCAACGATTCTTTTATTCTTCAAGCCTGTGGGGACATCTTCTGCTATTATCCGCTGGGCAAGGCCTTCAACGATTGCGGTCTTGCCCACGCCCGGCTCGCCGATTAGTACAGGGTTGTTCTTCGTCCGGCGATTGAGAACCTGCATACATCGCCGGATTTCTTCATCCCTGCCTATAACGGGGTCGAGCTTTCCCTTTCGGGCCATCTCCAAAAGGTCGATTCCGTATCGCTCCAGGGCCTTGTATTTATCCTCCGGACTTTGGTCTGTTATCTTTTCTCCGCCTCGAACTTCTTTCAGAGCGCTTTCAACCTGTTCGGGCGTAATCGAGTTAAGCCGTAGAATCTCTTTGGCATCATTTTGTACTGAGGCAATTGAAAGAAATAAATGCTCGACACTTAGATACTCGTCACCCATCGCATCGGCCCGGTTTTGGGCATCAAGAACAATCTGATTAAAAACCGGCTCAGGGGTAAGTAGATTACTGGTTTGGCCTTGCGGCAGCCGTCCAAGTTCGCTTTCGGTCATCTCCTTAATTCGCGAAATATTAGCGCCGATCTTTTTCAAAACCATCACTACAATGCCATTGTCATCGCTGAGAACAGCACTTAGTAAATGAAGTGGCGACAGAACAATATGCGATTTAGCCATCGCAACCTGCTGAGCGGTCGCCAACGCCTCCTGAGCCTTCAGTGTGAACTTGTCGAATTTCATAGCCAAATCCCTTCACATACCAATTATCGGATACACTTTAACAGTTAATAAAGAGCAAACAACGTGCCCAAAAATATAAAATCTTAATTGTAGTAATAACAAGTAGTTACAATTTCCTCGATCCTTTGCCTGTGCCAATTTGGCAGTTATTTTCCTCAATAAAGTTTTCAACCATCGCGACTTAGAAGTATCTATACAAACGGTTTTTATAGATTATCTGCATCTTGTCATCAGGTAATGCGTCATACAGGTAATAATGCCATTGATTTGACAGTTGCGATTGACATAACAAGGTCGGCCGAAGAGAATACTACTTCAGCCGCCTGCCGCCGGGCTTAGCAATATATTCACAACGGGAGTTAAGACAGATGAGCAGACTCGATTACATACGTCGAAAATTTCTAATGCCACGTTTTGCCAGCCTTTTTAAAAGGGCCGGTTTCATGACCTATTGTAAAATGGGAACACGGCAAAATCGGAGCACTGCTAAAATAATATGCCTGGTTGGGGCAATCCTGCTGATGCCTGGGCCGGCTTGCAGGTCGGACGGGGACACCGATAAACAATCTGAAAAGATTAATATTTCACAAAGCCGGCGAAAGTCCGCTTTCCCAAGGGGGACGCCTCTCGGCGGGGGACGCCTTACGGCGAAACAGACAGAATCCATACCGGTGAATATTGTAAACTTTCATTCCAGCGAGATTCCCTCACAGAAGCACCCCTTTTTGTTCTACACAGAAGATGATATCAATGAAGCACAGAAGCGGGTCACCGACCCTAAATATCGCCAGGCCATACACACTCTCAACACCGAAGCGGACAAGACACAGCAAGCGGCTCTTAACCCTATCGATAGTTCCTGGTGGGAGAACATCAAGACGAAGCCCTGGTCAGATACATATCCAATCATCTATGAAAGGACCTGCTTAGTGCCTCTTCGGATGGTGCGCCCGGCGTATTATGCCGCCCTTCGATTCGCTCTGGCCAAAGACGAAAAGGATGCCGAGGTCGCAAAGAAAATACTGCTGCACATCAGCGATTACAGTTTCGAGTTCGAACATTTCGACGTGGGGATGAACTACGCGGTTTGGGGTCAATTGGCACTCAACGTCTATGATGTTCTTTTCGAGCGGTTCAGGCCTGCTGAGAGAGTAAAACTTAATGCCTTCTTCACCCGGATGGCGCGGGCAGTGATGAAAAATGATGCCTATTGGATTAAAAACAATATTGGCGGCGGCATCAACAACCATCTGGCGTGGCACAAGATGATGCTCGGCTGCCTCGGCCTATTCTACGGCCGCGGTGAGCTTGCAGACTATGCGCTTCATGGGCCACGTGGCATACTTTCCCTGCTCGAACTTGGCCTGGTCGATGATGGTCTCTGGTGCGAGAGTAGTCTCAACTATCATTTCACGGCCATCATACCCATGGTCTACTTCGCTGAAGCGCTGCGTAATGCAGGCTACAAGGAAGACCTATACACCGCCACCACAGCCAATGGTCGAAACATTCGCCAGTCGTTTGACTCAATGTTCGGGGTTCTTTTCCCTGATGGCGGCATTCCCCCCATTGGTGACACCTACGGCTGGCGAAAACGCCTCTGTGATGAATTCTCCTACGTGTATGCCTGGAAGGCCTACCGAGCCCCCCGGTATGCGTGGCTGCTCGAAAAGGCCCCTCTGAAAAAACCGGAGCTGTTGTTCGTTGGCGTCGAAACCGAAGACGCAATACTGCCAAATATAACCAGTTGTCTCTATCCGGAGCACGGATATGCCTTTCTTCGAGACAGGCAAGGTAAGGATTATTGGGGAAGCGATGGCTGGTGCGCATTTCTCACCTTCGACAAAAGCGGCGTCCATTCGAACAATGATAAACTTTCACTCATGCTCTTCGGACAAGGGAAATTGCTCGCCCCCGATGTGGAATCACGGGCGACAGCACCTCATGCTTTTTCTTCGCGGATCCAGCGGGAACTGAATCGTTCGGCGCTTAGCCAGAACACAGTAATGATAGATTACCGTGACCAGCGGGGGACAGGAGAAAGGCTTTGGCTCGAGGAGTACCGCAACCTTCCCGAGGAAAAGGCCGTTACCGCGATAGACCGGAAGGGGCTTCTCTACGAGGGTGTCAGACAATCTCGGACAATCTGCGTCAGGCGCGAGTATGTTCTGGACGTCTTCCAGGTTGTCTCGGACACACCACACGACATCCACTGGATTATTCACACAATAGGCAAACCCGAGTCCCAGAAGACCTCGATTGCTCTGCAACCATCGCAAATGAAGATCCCCGGTCCCGGTTCGTGGCTTCGGGATTTCAAAGAAGGCAAAAGCGACGGCGAAATCCGAATCGAGTGGCTTGAAGATTCGGTGCGGTTCAGGATGACGATGGCACCAAAGCCGGAAACGAAGGTAATCGTATGTGGCTATCCTGAAACCGATAAGCCGGACGCTCCGACCATCCCCATGCTTATGGTTGAGCGCCGGGCGGCAAGCACGATTTATGCCGTGGTGTATCAGGCAGGTAATAAGGACCTGCCCGAACTGCACATACAAGCCCTCGGTGATGCAGACGGCCGGTTGGTCTATCAGGTGAGCGGCCCCTGGGGAAATCGAAGGCACCTGATACCACGGTTGCAGTAAACGGCCCTCTTACCCAAGGGAGCGTCTCTCAAGCAATCTGGCGAGGCACACGCTTTTTTGTCATCTTGACATGCACACCTGATTCATATACACTTCTCCTACTATTCTTATGCAAAGAGGGTCATTAGAAAAACCTAAACTGTATTACTGAAAGGAAAAACCATGGTTCTAAGAATTACATCAGGGAAACTATTATGCCTCGTATTTGCCATCCTGCTTTCAGGCTGTGTACCACTGCAGCGACCGGTGGATATCGTCGCGGAACCCTATCTACTTGATACCGGGTTGGTTTCACGATCGATTTGTTTCGAAAATCCCACCGGTGCTCCGGGCGAAGGTGGCAAAGCAGCAAGCAAACTCGGTGTGGGAAGAAAAGGCAAGCCCGCGATAACGTTGAAAGCCAGCCAGACCGCGCAGCTTTGCGACATCAAGGGCCCGGGGACGATCCGACATATCTGGATGACCACGAGTAACAACCCGCCTAACCTTAGAAGCCTGGTGTTCCGCGCCTGGTGGGACAACCAGAAACATCCAAGTATCGAATGCCCAATCGGAGACTTTATGGGCTTTGCGCACGGCAAGGTAATGCCGTATGACTCGGCTGCACATTCACTTGGGAAAAACGCCGGTATGAATATCTGGCTGCCGATGCCGTTTGTTAAGCGGGCAAAGATCACGCTGTCAAATGAAGGCAAGGAAAATGTGCCTTTGTTTTACCAGATTGACTACACGGCCGGTGATAAACATCCGGATGATGTCGGCCGGATGCATGTACTGTTTAGAAGAGAAAACCCAACGACCGAGAAGCAAGATTTTGTTATGCTGCCTCAGCGAAAGAACAAGGGCCGATTCATGGGCGCATTAATCGGTGTTCGAAACACACATCCCGGCCAATGGTGGGGCGAAGGCGAAATCAAGATTTACATGGACGGCGACACGGACTTTCCCACCATCTGCGGCACGGGAAGCGAAGATTATGTGTGCCTGTCCTACGGCATGCAGCAGACACCATACCTCTATAACGGCTGCAACCTGGACAAAAATAACTTCATATCGATGTATCGCTGGCACGTGCCCGATCCCATCTCGTGGCGAAAAGAATGTCGCATCACAATGCAACAAATCGCCTGGAAGAATGGCCTGGCTGAGACAGAGGACGACTGGTCGTCTGCAACGTTCTGGTATGAGCCAACTCCCAGCGAACCGTTACCGAAAATGCCGGATGTCAAAGCACGAACCGCTGACATCTGGAAGGATTAACCGTATAGACTTACTACATGATGAACAGGATTCTAAAAATCACACGTAGGCTTCATTGGTTTGTATTCTTCTGCCTGTTGGCAGCCTTGAGTTTTTGCACATTGCTTGAAGCCAGGCAAAAGGAGTTCATCTATTTTGACGTCAAGGATGTTGGGGAACCGACAGGCAAAGTCCACGTGATTGAGCCCTGGAAAATCATTCCTCTCGACCCTGAATATGGCGGGCAGTGGGTAGTAGCAGGCGATGTGGATGGCGACGGCGAAGTCGAAATCGTCAGCGCCGAAAACGTAAACAAAAACGATGTACACTACACCAGCACTGCAGTAGCGCAAAAACTGGATGGCTCGATTTTGTGGCGCT
>JAUWLI010000295.1 GCA_030613765.1 Phycisphaerae bacterium | reverse complement strand
TAAAGCATCACTGCCGTTGACCATTTACTGGCCATATCAATACGGCGGATATTCTCCTGATGATACGTTTCGAGTGGTGTATCATCCTGATGCTTTTGGAGGCCATATTCACAAAGGTAAGGTAGAATGCCAGGGCGTTCTTTGCGCGACCACCGCCTGTTGTGCACATACGAATAGCTGATTACATCCCCCTTTACGTAACCAGCTGGAAGCGCAGCCCCGGGGACAGTATCCTTGCCACGTTTTTTCCAGGCTCTTACATATTCAATGCTGTATGTGGATGGCAGGTCGCTGTCTTTCGGAAGGCCGAACCATTTCGGCATGGTTTCGCTGTCAAAATTCAGTGTCAGCGGTTGATGCCAGTGTGTATTTTCGACCCATCTTGCAAGCACGCCGTCAAAATACCATTTGACCTTCTCTTTATCCCATTGAAGTCCGTATACGTGATAATCATCTGCCAGATTCGATGGTGCAATCCATTCGCCGTGAAGAGCCCAATGCTTCTTCTCAGTAGGCGTTCTGAATACATGCACATTCATGTTGTATTTCTTTTCAAATCCGGGGGCCGCCCCACCGATTTCAAACACGTCGATTTCCGTCCACAAATCCGGCGTTCTGTCATAAAACCAGAAAGAGCTGGAGCCGTGGGATTTCATAGGCCTGCATTTGACTTCGAAGTATCCGTATTTGACCCTTGTCTTGCTTTGAACCGCAGCAGATGTATAGGTGTGATAGCCCTTATCCCTAGGCATCTCCGGAACTTCTTCCTTCTTCATTAACAAATGCAGTTTGCCTTTGCTGACACTTACATTACCGGGATAGAAGAAGGCCGGCTGTCTGCCTAACCACCTGGGATTTTTAGGATACCATTTATTAGGATCGAGCGCTGTGCCCTCAAACTCATCGCTCATCAATTCATACTTCTTCCACTGTCCCTGATTGTTCTGGTCAGATAGTGGGAATTCATCGGTAATGAGGTTTGGCTTTGGGCCGAGTGTACCTTTTCTTACCCAGCTATTTGGGCGTTTGGCCTCGGCCGCAAATGCGCTGATGCCAATTAAGACACTGAGGGAGATACTAATACTACCTTTGAGAAAGTGCTTTGTTTCCATACAGTACCCGCAGTAAAATCTTCCATAAGACGCAGCGTTAGTTCACTTATAAGCTCCAACCTTCACGGTATTGAGTGCGAACGTATTTATTGGCCTCCGGCAGATTTGTCACCTTCATATTTTTGGCATCCCATTCGATCCTGGCTTCAACCCGCCTTGCCACATTGCCGAGCAAACATACTTCGGTCAGCGGGCCGGAATACTTAAAATCTGCACCAGCCGGTTGGCCATCCTTGCATGCCCGCACCCAGTCCATCTCATGTGAACCTTTTACCCTTGGGATGGTTTTCGGGGGCTGTTTGTACTCTTTCATCCTGCTCTCGGGTATCAGTCGAGCCCCTTCTCCATAAACACCGGCCATGATCTTGCCCTTGCTGCCTTTGAAAAGGGCACCGCCTTCTGCATGACCCAAACGCCTGCCGTCTTCGAGTTCTATCGGCCGAGGCGCGCGAAGACCGTCATACCATGTCAGCTTGACCGGGGGCATATCACCCCGGGCGCCGAATCGGTAGGTCACGATGGATGCCACCGGATGCGTATCCGAATTCAAATCCAGTGAGGAGGCCTCTACACTCGTTGGATGTCCCAGCTTTAATGCCCAAAAGACCGGATCCAGAGTATGAGCACCTCGGTCTCCCATCATCCCGCACCCGAAATCCCACCAGCAGCGCCACACCGCCGGATGGTATGCCGGATGATAAGGACGCTTGGGCGCGGGGCCTAACCAGAGATCCCAGTCCAGTGTTGATGGGACCGGCGGAGTTTCCTTGGGACGCCGGCTCCATTTGGAACTCCACCCTGCATTGCCAAAGGGATAATAAGACAAACTGCACCAGGCATCGACCTCACGGACTTCTCCAATGGCACCATCCCAAATCCACTCACAAATCAACCGGCCACCCTCACCTGAATGCCCCTGAATTCCCATTTGCGTGGCGACGCCGTTTTCTTTTGCGGTTTTTGCCAGCATACGGGACTCGTAAACATCGTGTGTCAGCGGCTTCTGACAATAAACGTGTTTTCCCCTCCGCATTGCTTCCATGGAGATAACAGCGTGTGTGTGGTCAGGCGTGGCAATCAGGACGGCATCGATATCTTTTTGTTTGTCCAGCATTTTCCTAAAATCAGTATAGACTTTCGCTTTGGGATACCTCTTAAACGTTCCGGCTGCGTAGTTATGGTCCACGTCGCACAAGGCCACAATATTTTCGCTCTCAAGCTGTCGCAGATTGCTTCTACCCATACCGCCGATACCAATACCGGCGATATTGAGTTTCTCACTGGGCGGGATATTTCGCGGCCCGCCAAGGACGTGCCTCGGTACAATAGTGACGGCGGCAGTCGTTGCTGTTGCAGCAAGAAAATGACGTCTGCTGATATGTTTACTTGACATAGCAAGTCCTCCTAATAATTGAGCTATCCGGATAGAAAATATCATAACAAGACGATTTTTCCAGTGACGGTATTTAACAGTGTAGCTATTTTTTTCAACATTCAGTATATTAAAGAATTCGCCTCGACACTATACTTAATGGAAAGATTTTCAAACCCCGTTAGAAGTAAGGTATCTAACTTCTAACGGGGCAAACAGATTCTCAGGATACCGAAATACTATCAGATGTATGCACTAATTGCAATGGCTTTGGCTTTGACCCTGATGGTTGTTTTGCTGCGACTGAAGGTCAAACTTGGACGCTCAATGCTTCTATCATCAATCGCCCTGGCGATACTTTTAGGAGTGACACCGGGCGAGTTCCGGCATACAGTTATCAACGAATGGCACAACAAACCGTTGAACCAAACAACAGGCTATCTTTTCCTTACGCTGACAGTATTGGTAATTTCAGTTAAGGTGCTTGGAGGTGCGATGAAAGAGACCGGCGTTTCACATCGCCTGACTCCTGCGATTCAGGGCTTATTTCGAAGCCGACGTTTTGCGCTGGCGGCGATTCCCATGATGATGGGCATGCTGCCTACACCAGGCGGGATTATGCTATCAGCACCAATGGTTCGTGACTTAGGCGACCGTATCGGTGTGGAACGGTCCCGTTCGGCAGCCATTAATTTTTTCTTCCGTCATCAGTGGGAATCAGTCTGGCCGCTTTTCCCGGCGGTGCCCTTGATCCAGAGCATGTTCGGCATATCCGCATTTACGCTGATTTCTCATAATATGGTAATCATGCTCTCAGGTACGCTCGGCGGCGTGATTTTTCTACTTTTATCAGGTATACCGCCAAGAGACCAGGAAAACCAGTCTCACGGCCGATTCGTGGACAATATACGTAACTTTATTCATGCTTTCTGGCCTATTGTGCTCGCAGCAACACTATACGCCGGCTTCAACCTGTCTCCTGCCGTTACAATCCTGCTGGCAATATTGATCTTCCTGATTCTTCATAAGGTGCCTTTAAATCGATGGGCAGCACTCTTCAAATCAGGTGCTGAACCTGATTTCGTGTTCCTGATCCTGGGAGCCCTGCTCTTTAAGCTCAACCTGGAGGCAGGCCAGGCTATTGGCGCTGTAGTCGAATTCTTTTCTAAAATGAACGTACCGCCAAATTTTCTCATCTTTTTCCTACCTCTGCTGGTTGGCTTTCTAACCGGCGTTACCATGCCGACGGTGGCAATTACCTTCCCATTTCTAATGCCCTTTATCGGTACGGGACAGGAGACAAAAATTGAACTTGAAACTCTTGCTTTCTCCGGCCTGGCCTGTGGACTTCTTCTCACTCCCGTACACCTGTGCATGGCGCTTTCGGCCAGTTACTTTGAAGCGCCGCTGATGAAAATCGTGGTAAAACTGTTAGGCCCGGTCATTTTTGTGGCCGCTGCCGGCGTCCTGGCGGCATTGTTACTGTGATGAATATTATCACTTTGCCAAAGTGGAATTTGTCCTGCATTAGCAAGGAGCATATTTAGTTTTCTTTTACTCCGCCGGAAAGCAAATACACACCGCTAATTTGAAGGG
>JAUWLI010000028.1 GCA_030613765.1 Phycisphaerae bacterium | reverse complement strand
TAGTGTGCCTTTGGCCACCCCCAGATACTTCTTCTTCCCCGTTTCTTCGTAAAGTACAAACGCCATCGTGCCGAACGTGGCGGTCGAACACCACCACTGTCCATTGTAGGCCGGCCAAAGGCCGTTGCTTATGCCTCCTTCCGGGCCGACATAGTTCTCCATGACAAGTCTCGCGAACGCCTTGACGGACTCGAGATACTTCGCTTTCTCAGTCGGATTGTCGCAGCGGATTGCCGTGGCCAGGACACCCATAGCAATCGAGCCGCTGTCAGCGACATTCCACTGGCCCTGGTCCTCGCCTGGGGCCCGAGAGTGGTTCATGTAGTAGGCCCCCGCAGGGATCATCCGTCTCTGGTATTCGATGATCTGGTCCGACCATCGCCGGCAGGCATCAAGGTACTTTTGCTCACTGGTCATGTCGTAGGCCACCGCCAATGCCCGGACCGCGTGGGCGTCCTCGAAGAAAGGCATGTGATGGGTGGCTGGATCAGCGTTGTCTCGGTCGGCGAAACGGGTGATCTCCTTGTTGAGCTCCGCCGCGGCGAGGTCGCAGAACGTCAGGAACCGAATTTGGAAGTCGTCGATGCCCAGCTCGGCCAACTCTTCGTGACCCTTCTTGACCGCTTTGTTCAGGGCCGGTGGAGCCATACTCGCACTTTACATTGACATCGGTACCCTCGGCGAGAAAGAGTTCTACTAAAGCTTTCCGCCCCAAATCGATTGCTAAGTGCGTAGGTGCATCGCCGCCCTCGTCCTCTACATTGACATCACCACCGGAGATAACAGGGAGTTCGACCACGTCTTCTGAGCCCTGAGTTGTCGCGAAGTGTAAAGCCATCCAGCCAAACTTGTCCTTTGAGTTGACATCAGCGCCCTTTGAGAGGAGCGATCTGACCTGATTAATTGCGCCATCCGCCTCAACCTGGAGTAGCGGTTTGTTCAATACATTGACTTTGTTCACTTCGCTCTTGAATCCAGCTATGATAAATGTCAGCGCGAAAACCAAGCAAAGGAGTTTTAGTGGTTTCATTTTTGGTTACTTCCTATTCTTATGCCCAATAGTGGCGTAGCCAATGAACTGTATTTATTCGAGAATCTTCATTTACCACCTTCCGAATCACTTCGAGTCTCCGGATAAAGCCAAAAAGTAGCAAAGCAGCCAATAACATTATTAAACGCGTGAAGGCTCGAATCGTTGCTCTAATCATGGCACATTCTCCTAATAATGAAAGAAGCTACAAAGTTTCGTCAGGTCGGATGACTAAAACGGCACATATCCACATGTTCGACTTCGCTCATTTCTTGATAAAAGCAGACTCGCTGCAGAGACAAGCCTTAGTAATCTGATTAACATATCAGATTATCCGCCCTAACTGCCAAGTCAAGTAAGAAATGGACTCTTAGAACTATTTGGATTTGCCTAAAAAATTCTGGCAGGGCTATGCAGCCAGATTTTGGTTCTCCCAGTAGTTTCCCACGCATTGGACTGTTCCAAAGCAATTAATGCCACAATGGATTCAGTACCTTGACGATCCCAACATATGCCAGAGCCCTCACACGGCATGTCACTACTTTGCACATCGCTTCTGCCGACCTACTTTGTGTAAAAGGCTACGGTGACATATGAAATGAAAGTGAAGAGGACATGTGTGAAGAACTCAAAATCAAATAATAAAACCCCAATTGCCACATTTTCTTCTTTGTTCGTAGTGGTCCTATTGACGCTTGACAAGCGCAGAGGTTCCCAGTGTCTGCTCATTGTGAGGTTTTGACCCTATTTCTTCGATTTAAGAAAGTGCTCGAAAAAAGCTTGGATCTGGTCATTAGACTCAGGTGTTGGGCTGTGGCTTCTCCGGTTGGTCATGGCCACGCGGTTCGTGTATCCCAAGAGTTTGTTGACAGCAATTGTATGATTGAGGGCCTTCCAACGCTTTGGTGGATCTTCTGCGCCGCCTGATACAAGGAAGGGCCTTGGTGCCATAAGAGCATGCATCTCATGCAGGTCTTGGCCCTTCTGAATCAGTTTCTTGTAGGCGCCTGTTCGCGGGTTAGTATCGCTCGGGATCCCCCTCTGGCGTTGGTGATTTGGTTCGTAGCCCAGATACCAAGGCTCCCAATAGTTGATATTAGGCCGGCTCTCGTCGAATACGATCCCCGGGTCAGACCAGACAGCACATGCGAATCTCTCATAGAGGCAGGATGCGAACATAGCCCATTTCCCCCCGTAGGAATGACCAATGATGCCGATCCGTTCAGAGTCGACGATAGGCAGATACGCCAGGGCATTGTGGCAATTAGCTGCGACGTACACTAAAGCGCAGAGTGGCTGAAGTCGGGGCTGTGCTTCGCGGCACTCGTACAGTGGCTTATAGGGAGACTTAAGGCTGCAGAATTCTGGTGTCCCAATTGACAGCGTAACGAACCCGCATTTGGTCAACTGATACCCGAAATCGCGCAACTCCTTACCCAATCCCGCTCCTGTTTCGGCATCATAATACACCACGAGTACGGCTGGGAACGGACCTTCGCCATGAGGTGTAAGTAGATAACCGCTCACGGTTTGTTCTTTCGGTGCAATCTCTACGGAAATCCGACGCTGCGTGAAATTGTCCCGGTGCTTCTCTTCCAGGCACTGGATCTTTGGCTTCTCGATCAGCGGAGGCCACAAGCCCATCACGCTGCGCCAGGTTGCGGTTATCTCTTTTCTCCGTTTCTGCCAATCGGCTGCTGTCTTCAAGTTTAGTTTTGAACCACTCGCTCTTGACTCCGACATGTTGAGGGTCCGCCCGGAACCTCCACTCGCCGGCAAGGGAAATGGTCTGCCTAGCGGAGGGATTCTCACCTCCGGATGATGGTTTGGTGCCAGCCGGATTCTTTGGTCGGGTGGTGGTTCCTGATTGTATCATTTCTCCCACTTGTTTGAGAGTTTTTACGTCGATGTCACGGATATTGCCTGCGTAATTGGGGCCGACGTTGATCGAGAAGATGTTTTCGTACTTCACTGCGGCCAGGTAGTCGTTGTAGATCTTTTGGGCAGGACGGCAAAGGTTGTCGTGCTTCGGCAGTGAGTAGAACCACATGGCGCCGCCTTCGTGCCATGGAAGAATGGGGTACGTGAATTCGGCAACGAGGTAACCTTTATATAAAGCCTCGGCCTCTTTGTTGTATTTCGAGGCGCGATGGGCGCCAATCCTCCCAGGCTTTCCCATTTCACGCAGGCAGAGCCGCCCGGCAGGTTCTCCGTGATTGAATCCAATGAACGTGTTGGGTTGAAACTCATGCATCCAATCAACTGTTTCCTTGTGACTCAAGCCGCCCGTACCCACGGCATGATCCATCCACCAGAACTCGATCGGTCCGTAATTGGTCAGGAGTTCCTTGAGTTGTGCTTTCTTGAGCTTGGTATTCTTGCCGCTGCCATGTTTCCTACCTCTGCCGTCGCTCGCCCCTAGCCAATTCCAGTCCCCTTCGGAGAAGTAGAGCGCAAGTTTGAGTCCATACTTGTCGCAAGATTCTCTGAGTTTCGCAAGAACGTCGATTCCCAAAGGGCTGTTGGTGACTTTTTTTTCGGTTGTGGCCGTGTCCCAGAGGCAAAAACCATCGTGGTGTTTCGTCAGGAAGAGAATGTAATTCATGCCTGCGGCCTTGGCGGTCTCACACCATTGGTCGGTATCGCATTCGGTAACTTTGAAGTAGCTTGCGTCCTTGTCCTTAGTAGGCGTCCATTCGCGTCCGGAAAGTGTGCTGAATGACCAGCAGATGAACATGCCGAACTTCATATCTTTGATCTCTTGCGTCCTGACTTCGTCAGGCATCTTGGTCTTGTTGATTTCCGGTGCGGACATACAATCAGCACCGAATATTCCCAGAATCAGGCATATTCCTACTATTCGTATCTTCATATTTATCCTTTCCGTCCAAGCATTAAGCTAACATTTCCCATTTACACGGTTAAAAAGCATACTTTTCTCCGTCCGACATCAATAATCGTATCACATTCATCTTGAATTTTCAAGGATTTGCTCTTTCACCCACTCGAAGCACCGCGCAATAGCCCTAATTTACATCCCCACGCGACTACAACTTCTACAACCCAAATACCCGTTATCTCTCAATTTGGGGAAAATCTCCATTTCGTAAGCCCAGCTCTATCAAGTACTTAGCAAGAGGTTGGTGGATGTCAAACGGTTTCAATGTCCCTTGCTATGTGGAGAAGACAAGGCTGCAATCAGGGGGCAATTCTCGGTGCTACCAAGACATACGGATTCGTGATCCGATCGGTCGTGACATTTGGGAAATGAATCCCCATTGGTGCCCCAAGAATCGGCTTTCAGACTATAGAACAGAACTCACTGAAGATGATGACTGACACTATTCTGACACTTTTCTGACACTTTTCTGACACTTTTGAGTGACATCTTACAGGGGTTATAAAGCGTGAGTCGTATAAGTGTATTTCAGAAAAGGAGTTACAAACACGCCCGCCAGGACTCGAACCTGTCATGGCCAGGGAGATTTGTGAAAGAAACTCTCTACGTCTCATTCCCAGTGCTTCATATTTGTCTGAGTTCATGTTGGCCTCCCAAAGCCTTAAACACACTACACAATATCTGTTGACTTTCACATTTGAATGTCTTTCGGTTCTGTCCATCGATTGCTGCAAAGATGCTTCTCAAGGAAATACAGCAATCCGGGCAAGTCTATTACGTGTCCCTCTTCATGAACGTCTAAGACCACGTTTTCGGGTTTGCCCAAGTCTCTGTAGATTATTCTGATGTCCTCCATCGCCTGACGGGCAAGCGGGACATAGAACTGGCTTACAGGTTCGAGCATGCCGTTTTGGCATTGGAGGGCTCTTGGTGCGATAAGAGAGTATATGTCAGCAAAATCGACCAGTTCTCTGAGTCCTGCAAACTTCCAGCACATGCAGTGATTTTGCTCCATATGGTCCATGGTTGTTAAAAAACCGGAACTGACCGTCGCGTCAATCCTCTCATCCATGGCCCCCAGCCACATTGTCATTTCCCCTCCGAGTGACAAACCGGCACAACCGATCTTAGAGTGATCCACCCCCGGCATGGACTCCAGGTAATCGACACATCGAATCAGGTCCCACAGCCGTTCCCCCATCAGCAATCGACCTTTTTCATATACCTTATGCTGACTCACCGTTGTTGAAATGGTCACATATCCTCTATTGGCTAGGACGGTGCCGAATGCTTTATAGATATGATCGGATTTTCCCTTTGTCCTGTCCTTGGCGATCGTATGCTCGTCATATGGGCTGTATAGGCTGCTGCCGTGGCCGCCGATGCAGACAACTGCAGGGAAAGGTCCTTTCTGTGAAGTTGGCAAGGTAAAGATGATTCTGATGCGCCTATTCGGTGTGGAGTTTATTTCAATTTCTTTGACGCGGTAAATTCCTCTGTCTGCAGAAGAAAGTTCTTTAGACTTGAATGCAACTATACCTTTTCTGGCGATCAAATCGTCCATTTTGAGTAGTTGAAACAACCTGGCTCTCACATCTTTTTGCCATGCGCTGGCGTTATGGGTGGTACGGGATTTGTATTTCATGGAGCGCTGGGCCGAAATGCTTTGATCCTGTTTCGCTACTGCCCACAATAGAACAGGACCGATGAGAAATGCAAAAGCTGCTGCAAGGATATTTAATCTGTAACACTTCATTTGCAATTCACTTCACAGAAAGCACAATCACTCTGTGACATCGAATTTTCTTGACTGACACATTAGTATTGTAGCCAGCAGAATACCCGTAGGCAACAAATTCCCTTCTGGGCAACTTGGCAACGATATGGCGATTCTCCCTTTTTCAAGCGAATCGCCAATAAAATGGTTTTACTGGAGGTGTAAACAAAGCAGGAAAGTATAAATGGTTATATAAAAGAATGACAATTGTCCCGGTGTGTCAAAATAGTTAGAAAAAAAGGCTTCTTGATGGAAGCGCCGGAACATGGTTGAAATTGGTATGAAATTTTGGTATTACAGGACTTGAATTGTGCAGGAGTATTTCTGTGAAGTGTATATGGGACATCCCGGTTCCTATCAGTAACTTATCTCGTTTTATTGACGAAAATCTGGAGTGTCATCGCAATGTATCACCGTTTCGCTCACTCTTGGTATTCTAAATGCAAAATGGCTTGGATTGTAGTCCTTGCCGTTGCCTCGATTACTTGGACCTTGGCGTTCCCGGCAAAGGCTGCCGTTTCCAAACCCGGACAACAGGGTAAAGAACCAGCAAAGGATTTTCGGGCTAGTGCCTATGCCATTGACATTACGCCGTTGGAATTCCCTGTTCTTGTGAACGGCGGTGTCCGTGAGCGGGTGGCCAATCAGGTTCATGATTCGCTGCACGCCCGCTGTCTGGTGCTTGACGACGGTACCGTGCAGCTGGCAATCGTGGTGGTCGATAGCTGCCTGATCCCGCGGTCATTGGCCGACGAGGCCAAAGCTTTAGCAGCTCAGGATACAGGGATTCCCTCTGAGCGAATTCTTATTTCAGCCACGCACACACATTCTGCGCCGTCGCTTTGCGGATGCTTGGGAACGGATCGCGATGAGCGATACGCTAAGTGGCTGCCCAGCAAGATTGCCGAAGGGATACGTAATGCTCAGAAGAATCTCCAGCCCGCCCGCGTTGGTTGGGCTGTCGGCCGTGACGAAACGAACGTTTTCTGCCGACGTTTTCTTATGAAGCCCGGAACTGCCCTCACAAATCCATACAGCGACAAGCGGGAAGACCGGGCCCAGATGAATCCGGGGCACAACAACGCGAATGCGATTCGGCCGACAGGTCCAGCTGATCCGGACGTGACCGTTCTATCTGTGCAGACTCGCGACGGCCGTCCGCTTGCCCTGCTCGGTAATTATTCGACCCATTACGCCGGTGCTCCTGTTTTGTCGGCTGACTATTTTGCAGTCTTCGCCAGTGAGATTGGCCGACTCATTGGTGCTAAAGGTGACAAGCCGCGATTTGTCGGTATCATGTCGAATGGCACGAGCGGCGACGCAAATTGCAATAACTTCAAGCGGCAGCAGCATCGTAAGTATGACTATATCTCCGTAGGACGCGATGTGGCCCAAGCTGCTTTTGAAGCCTACAAGACGATCAAGTATTACGACTGGATTCTGCTCGAAATGCACGAGCAACGACTCGTGTTGGATGTACGTATGCCAATCGAGGAGGAAGTTGCTAAGGCTCGCGAGTTTATGAAGACGTTTGCTGGCCGTAAACCGAGGAATTGGGAAGAGGTTTACGCCCGCGAGACTGTCGAACTATCAAGGATGGGCCCGACCCGTGAACTGAAGCTGCAGGCCATCCGAATCGGCGATTTAGGCATCGCGGCTATTCCATGCGAGGTCTATGGCAGCACTGGCTTGGCTATAAAGGCGGCAAGCCCCCTGCAGACGACGATGAACATCAGCTTGGCAAACGGCTGCGAAGGCTACATCGCTCCACCAGAGCAGCACAAGTTGGGTGGTTATACTACTTGGCGAGCCCGGACAAGCTGCCTGGAAGAGCTGGCCGAGCCAAAAATCAAGGCGACTGTGGTGGGCTTGCTCGTGGAAGTTGCCACGGCCCGTAGGGATTGATTTTTATTGTCGCATGTTCATGTTTTCATAGTTTGGCTCACAGGCTAATCGTAACGGTCATTGAAAACGTTACTCATTTTTGGGATTTTTGTAAAGCCTTGACAAGATAGCGTTTATGAAATGGATGTTTTTTCAAATTGGCAGGTAATGGGCTCTTCAGTTGTAGGCCGGTTGTAGGCTGAGATTGACTGTAATGTTGACAAACAATCAGGAACTCTCCTACATAACCTGATGGAGGTGAAGTGTTAAAGAACGACTTTCGTGCGAGCACTGAACCTGATAGGCTGGCAGGACCGGTCCAGACTTTCAGAATGTGGAAATGATTGTAGCATTATAGTAAAATTGTAGAGCTTGGGTGCTTAGCTAAGCGTTCAATGTGACAAGATGTTACCTTATTGGGGAAAAGACACATGAAAAATCAGCCTAACTTGGCGGTCCGGAAAGTTGTGGGTTTCGTTGTGGCATTCGTCGTTGTTGTAGCAACGACGTTGGCAGCAGACGAAACCACATTACGTGGATTTTTAGGTCGCCAAATCATCAGCCCCGACCTCGTGATGATGGAGGTCGAACGTTTTTGTGACATCCGAGTGCTGCGTATGCCAGCGGTGAGCTCGGTGAAAGAGTGGGAGAAACACGCCAAACAGTTGCGCCGAGATGTGCTGGAGCGAATCGCACTACGCGGCCAGGCGGCAAAGTGGGCGAAAGCAAAAACGAAGGTGGAGTGGCTCGAAACGCTCGATGGCGGCGAAGGCTATACAATCAAAAAACTACGGTACGAAGCTATACCAGGTCTGTGGATACCCGCCCTGCTCTACGAGCCGGAAGGCTTGAGAGAGAAAGTGCCGGTCGTGATGAACGTCAACGGGCATGACGGCAAAGGCAAAGCGGCACCGTACAAGCAGATTCGCTGTATTAACCAGGCAAAACGTGGGATGCTTGCGCTGAATGTCGAATGGCTGGGGATGGGACAACTGAGCGACCAGAATTTCAAGCACTATCGCATGAACCAGCTCGACCTGTGCGGGACGAGCGGCCTGGCGCCCTTTTACCTGTCGATGAAGCGGGGTCTTGACGTCCTGCTGTCGCACAAATTCGCCGATTCTAAGCGGGTGGCGGTGGCTGGCCTGTCGGGTGGAGGCTGGCAAACAATCTTCATCAGCTCGATAGATACGCGCGTGACGGCTGCCAATCCCGTGGCAGGTTATTCCAGCTACATAACACGCGCGCATAACCACAGCGATTTGGGCGATTCCGAACAGACCCCCAGCGACATGGCGACCGCGGCGGATTATACGCATTTGACAGCCCTGTTGGCCCCCCGGGCAGCCCTGCTGACCTACAACAAAAAGGACAACTGCTGTTTTGCCTCAGATCATGCTCTTGCTCCGCTACTTGAGGCCGCGAAACCGATTTATAAACTCTACGGTAAGGAAGACCGATTACGGTGGCATGTGAATGAAGATCCGGGTACGCACAATTTCGAACTTGACAATCGACAAGCCCTATACCGTCTGTTCGCGGACTATTTCTTCACGGGTGATTCCAAGTTTCCCGTGGAGGAAATTGAGTGTGGGGATGAAGTCTGTACGGCCGATGAGCTACGCGTGGAACTGCCGGACGATAGTACCGACTTCAATAAACTGGCGCTTCAGCTCAGCCGCAAACTACCAAAGAAAGCGCAACTGCCGCGGAGGGGGCGAGGGGCAGAACAGTGGCGGCGAAAAAAAGTGAAACTGCTGCGAGAAATCGTCAGAGCCAGGTCGTATGACGTGCAAGCGGAAAAGGTGGCCAATGAAGGCAAAGACGGGCTCCGGGCAACGCTCTGGAGGTTGAAGCTTGATGAAGAGTGGACACTTCCCGCTGTGGAGTTGTCGACGAGCAAATCCAAAAAGACGGCAATCCTTGTAGCCGATGACGGTTACAAGAACTCGGCCTCCAAAATCCAGCAACTTCTTGCGGACGGCTATCGGGTACTGGCGTTGGACCCATTTTATGTGGGCGGCTCGAAAATCCCCAAGCGGGACTTCCTGTTCGCATTGCTGGTCGCTGCCGTCGGTGATCGGCCCTTGGGGCTGCAAGCAAGTCAGCTTACAGCGGTTGCCCGCTGGCTGCACAATGACCGCAGACTCGGATCGGTTATGCTTGTGGCCAGCGGAGAACAACTCAGTTTGTCCGCGTTGGTTGCTGCGGCGCTGGAGCAACACGCGATAGAGCGTGTCGAACTGACGCACGCCCTGGGATCGCTCAAGGAAGTCATCGAGCACAACGACTCGGTTGATAAGAAGCCCGTCCTCTTCTGCTTTGGATTGCTGGAGTACTTCGACATCAAGCAGCTTGTTGCAATGGTTGCGCCACGTGAAGTGCGGTTTCCTGATGTTAGCAAACGAGGGAGGGAGGAACTGAAGGACTTGAAGGACTGGTATGCGACCCTGGGAAAGGAGTTTGATCCTCTGCATTAGGTCAGTGGCGCCTGGCTACAGGAAACAAGGTGCCGTACAAGGAAGACCCGAGGCTTGTGCAATAAGAAAGCCAATATGAAACGACGAGATTTGTTGAAGGTTGTGGGAATCGGTGCTGTGTCGTCGGCATTGGGCATTCGCCCAGTATCCGCAAAAGCGAGAAACTTACTGAATATTGTGCTTATTATGACCGACAACCATGGGCCCTGGACGCTGGGCTGCTACGGCAACCGGGAGATACTCACACCGAACATCGACAAACTGGCGCTCGAGGGCACATTATTTACCCGATGCTTCAGTTCCAATGCGGTCTGTTCGCCTACGCGGGCAACTTTCTTGACGGGCTTGATGCCCTCACAACACGGAGTGCATTGTTACCTGAGAGCCAAGGGCGCTCAGATCGGTCCGGATGCCTACAACACGATCGGAGAGTTTCAAAGCCTGCCGAAAATTCTTGGCAGCTTAGGCTATTTATGCGGGCTAAGCGGAAAATGGCACTTGGGGGATAATCTGAAACCGCAGGAAGGATTCACCTACTGGGTCACCAAGCCTCACGGACACACAAGCACCTTTTATGGAGCAGATATCATTGAAAAGAGCCGGATTCGCCGGGAACCTACCTACCTGACCGACTTCTGGACCGACCATGGTATACGGTTCATCGAGAAGAATAAAGACCGGCCGTTCTTTCTTTTCCTTGCATACAATGGGCCATATGGATTGGGCAATAGTCTTCGAAAGAGTGCTCAGAACCGACATGCAACATACTATGCAAACAAAGAATTGAAATCATTCCCGCGCAGGCCGATACATCCCTGGTTGCGGAACAACCGGCAGTACATCAACAACCTAACGGCTATCCGCCGATACGCTGCTGAGGTCAGCGGCATCGATGACGGGGTAGGCCGGATATTGGAGACACTTAATCGCCTCGGACTAAAGCAAAATACGCTGGTCATCTTCACCGCTGACCAGGGTTTATGTGGCGGGCATCATGGAATGTGGGGTATGGGTGATCACTCTCGTCCGTTGCACACTTATGACGAAACCTGTCATGTTCCGTTGATATTCCACCATCCCACAGGAATACTTGCCAGCAGGAGAATGGACATAATGGTTTCGAACTACGACCTGATGCCAACGGTGCTGAGCTATTTAGGATTCAAAGACAATATCCCCAAGAAGCCTGAGTTACCAGGCCGTGACTATTCAGCGGCACTGCGAGGTCAACAGGTGAAATGGGGTAACGTGATCTTCTATGAGTTTGAGAACAGCCGCATGATCCGCACATCTGATTGGAAATATACCCGGCGGTTTCCGAGTGGCCCTGATGAGTTATATGACCTAAGGAACGATGCAGGTGAGCGTGAGAACCTGATCGGTCAGCCGGAACACGCTGGCATTCAGAAAAAGCTTGACAGACAACTGGATACATTTTTTAACCGTTACGCCAACCCTAAATATGACCTGTGGCGAGGCGGCGGTTCAAAAACATTTCTATTAACATCGCCGCAGAAGCCGCTCCGCTAAGTCCTCACAAGACTATAAACCAAATTCGAAATAACTACTTATCAAAATAGTTAGCTGCACCACAGAATTCTTTCATTGCAATCCTAACAGGGCTGTGATATCATCATACAATGACGCAGCCTGACTGCGCGGCCAATCCCGGCAGGCAGCACAGATATCCCGTTAAACTAAAACTCAAGTTATGCGGAGTCCAAAAAATGAAACTTAAATCATGGTTCTTCTCAATAGCAGTATGTGTCTCCTTGATTGCATCAGGAGGCTTAGACGTATGGGCGCGTGAGATTCATGTGGCAAAAACGGGCAGCGATTCGGACTTCGGCAGTCACACTCGTCCATATCTCACTATCAACAAGGCCGTGTCCGTCGCACAGCGCGGGGATACCGTGACTATCCACTCCGGAACGTATCGCGAATGGGTCAAACCCGTCCGTGGCGGAACCGGTGAGAACAAACGTATCATCTACCGCGCAGCACCAGGCGAAAAAGTTGTCATTAAAGGCTCCGAGCGCATCACCTCCTGGACACGCCAATCCGACGGCGTTTGGAAAGTCGAATTACCAAACTCATTCTTCGGCGAATACAATCCCTACGCCCTGAAGCTTTCCGGCGGCTGGCTGAACTACGGCAAGTGGCACCATCGCGGCGACGTTTATCTCAATAGTGAGGCCTTCTACGAACAAGAGACGGCACAGGAGGTCGCAAAGGCCAAGCACATCTGGCATTGCCAGGTGAATGAGGAGATCACAACCATCCGGGCAAACTTCGGCGTGGCCAACCCCAATACCGAACTGACCGAGATCAATGTTCGTGAAAGTCTTTTTATGCCTGAAATCACCGGCCTCAAATACATCACTATCGATGGCTTCCATTTCATGCATGCGGCCGCGAACTGGGCACCGCCGACTTTGGAGCTGCAAATGGGAGCTGTCGGCCCACGGATGGGAAAGCACTGGATCATCGAGAATTGCACGATAATTAACGCCCGCTGCGTTGGCATCATCCTGGGCCATGCGCCGGGGATCGACTACAGCGATATCGATGCCTATGGCGACCACATCATCCGCAATAACATCATAAAACGGTGCGGACAAGCGGGCATCGCCGGTCAGAAAGGTGCCACCCGCTCACTGATCTGCAATAACTTCATCGAGGACACCAATTACCGCAGAGAATTCGGCGGTTGGGAAACAGCGGCCATCAAGTTTCACAATAGCGTCGACACCGTCATCAACGGCAATCTAATCCGCGGCGTCTTCCGACAGCAGCAAGGTGCTTTTGGGATATGGATCGACTTCGGTAACCAGGGCATCCGAATTACTCGCAATGTCATCTACAACACGCAAGCCGCCACCGTTTTCCTGGAGATGAACCACGGCCCAATTCTTGTCGATAATAACATTCTCATCGGACAATCAATCAGAAGTAATTCCGAGGCCACCGTATTCGCGCACAATTTGTTTGTCGATTGCGGATACGAGTACAGTCCCGATACCAGACGCCGTTCCCAGTATTACAAACCGCACACGACGAAAGCAGCGGGACGTAAATCCGGGACAGCCCAGGATGACAAGTGGTTCAACAATATCTTTGTCCGACGGGGACTCGACCAGGTGAAAACAGCTTCAGGCTATGAATCGGATTACAATGTCTTTCTGGAGGGAGCAAAGAAGAGTTCTTTCGGCGATAAGAACAGCATAGTCGATCCCTATGTCACGATGCTTGCCGTCGAAGATCATCCTATCGTAACCACGATCACGTTCTCCATGAATGACGCACCGTTCCGCGTGAAAGGACAATGGGTCACCGGCGAGATGGTTGGTGTTTTCCCCACTGTCGGACAAACCATCGAGGACCGTTATGGCCGCCCCATCAAAGTTGATACCGACATCAACGGCAGAAAGTCGACACAGCCAATCGCCGGCCCCCTCACAGATCTCAAGCAAGGTCTCAACACAATCATCTGGCCATTTAAGAAACATTAACCATAAGATACCTACCTGGCAGCATCCTTTATGTGGTTAGTGGTTTTCCCCACCAATCATAAAAAATGATTTCGCTATAGGGTAATTGCCGATATCTGTTATGGTAACCTGAGGACAATTGTAGTACGGAGGCTTTCATGACAGTTAAAACCGATATACCATAAAAAGCTGCTGTAGTTGACGACAGCAGAAAAGAGAGTTTTCATACAAAAGCATCCTTGTCATTATCACAATCATCATATCCAGCCCGATAGCCCTCACGAAAGGCAATATTATAAGCGCCAATACCAACCGCAACAGTTATAAGAATGAAGAAGATGAAATTAATCATATTCCAAGCACCGCTTTTGAAATTATCATAAGATTCCTTGCCTCATTGGAAGATATTGCCTTTTGTTCCGATATATGTATATTGCCTTTGCAAAAAGGACAATTATCAACGCCGGTAACAAGAATGTATCCTTTTGGTGTAAGTATATTTGCCTTGCAATGTGGGCAAACATAACCGCCGCCTATGCAAGTCTCAGTCACATCAATAGTTTCTGTCTCTTTTTTTGTAGAAATCATAATAAATCCCTATATTATCAAATCTCATTTTTCTGCTATGACTCTTTTTTCTACACCTCCATTAACCATGAACACGATAGAGCACAGGTTAATAAATCGATAGCATTTATTGACCATGTCATATACGTTGATAAGGTCTTTTTCTTCAGGAACGAATTTCAGGGATCCACCCCTTGAATATTTCGATACGCCCTTCCGGCAGCTCATCATGCGAAATGTTTTAGGCGGTTTGCGTTTATAAAAGCCACACGAAAAAAAACTTCCACCTGCATGTTTTATCCATTGAACTGCTTTATCAATTGAAATAACAGTTGGAAAGTTTCTGAACCCGAATGGCCCATATATCTCATCCGCCGCCTTGTCATAGGCAAGCGCTGCCTCGAGTGGCGTAACAAAATAACCGAGGTGATGCATCTTTTTTTTATTGGATATACGAGCCCTCCACATTTTTTCCCCGGCGATAAAAACCCCCCTATAACCTGAAATCCCTGTACTCCTTGCCGAATTCTGTGCATTTGCCCTTTGGTTGCTTATCTTGAGGTTCGATTTCCTGTTGTCCAGTCCATCGCCGTTTATGTGGTCTACCTGCTTTCCTTTTCTTGCCTTCATAACAAGCCGATGCATCCTCGTACTTATACCATTCGAAATAGTCTTTGCGTAAGTGATACTTCCGTGACGGTCGGCAAACCATTTGAACCTGCTAACGAGATTGAAATCATCTTCGTCTATAAGGCAGGTATAATTCGGTGAAATACTAATTACCAATGTTTGCTGGTTCATAATCAAACTCCTTTTTGAATACGGCCGTAAACACGGCTGCCGGGTTGCGGGATCCCGGGAGCTTTGCCTCGGCGGCAAGGTTTAATACGGAATGGTATATGCTCTCATCGTAAAGGCCGTGCTTTATTTGTATCTCTAAAAAACATGCGATGCGGCGAAAGCAGGTTCGGTCGGACTGGTTCTTCGGAGGGATGACATCTATGAGGGTTTGGTGAAAGGCCGATCCTGCTGCCGTACTGGGTATTAATTTGTTGATCATTATCTAATATTCCATAAAATAATACATTTAACAAACAATCTTCAATATCTTCATCGACAAAATATTTCCGACAAAAGCAGATGTATGATCAATCTCAATTTTTTTATGGCACCACTTACATTGTATAATACCTACTTTATAATCCTTACCTACAGCTCTCATAAAAAACCCCATGCATCCGGGGCATTGCAATGCGCCTTTCGGGCTCATTTTTTTCACAACAGGTATATTGTTTTTATCCATCT
>JAUWLI010000058.1 GCA_030613765.1 Phycisphaerae bacterium | reverse complement strand
GAGTTCATCGGGTGTATATGTAAAGCCGCCTGGATTATTGGGTGAGTTTATCAGCAGCAATGTAGTCTTCTCGGTGATGGCATCTTTTAGCTGAGAGGGTGTAATTTTATAACCGTTATCTTTCTCTGTCCGGACAATCTTAGGAACAGCATCGGCAAGCTTTATTGCTTCCGGATATGTTACCCAGTACGGAGTTGGCAGAATAACTTCATCGCCGGGGTCGAGTATGGCCTGCATGGCCTCGTAGACGGAGTGTTTGCCGCCAATGTTAACAATGATCTGGTCGGGGGTATATTTGAGGCCGTTTTCATTTTGTAACTTGTCGGCGATGGCGGTTTTGAGTTCGATTATGCCAGCCGCGGCCGTGTATTTTGTTTTGCCTGACTTGAGGGCATCTACGGCAGCATCTTTGATATAGTCGGGGGTGTCAAAATCCGGTGCGCCGGCACCAAAACCGATTACATCCATCCCCTGAGCTTTCAATTCCTGTGCCCTCGTCGAAACGGCGAGAGTAGCCGAAGGCGGAACGGCCTGTGCTCGTTTGCTGATATTCATTCCTTTGGTCTCCTAAAATTGTATTTTCCGATTTTAGGCTGTCATCATAATAAAAATAAAATAATGGGTCAAGAAAAATGGGGAATACTCGAATCTTTATACTGTCTACCTTTTTGTGAGTTGGTGTTTAGTAGTCATTAACCGGTAAACGCGTCCATTGTCCTTTATCTCTCGTCCACCGTTCATGCCCGGCTGGGTTGGGGCTTTATCTTTTGAATCGTTTGCGGCTGCTGCGATATGGCTTTTTTGCTCCGGAGGCGCGTTTGCTTCTGGGCAGTTCCCTGCGTTGCGAGGTTTTGGAGCTTTTTTCGGTCTTCGGCTCGGGCGGCGTGGACTTGACGTATGAGAAGCCCCTACACTTCTGCGTCTTTAGTTTGCGTCCTATGAACTTGCCGACCTCGCGCAAGTACTTTTCCTCTTCGCTCGAAACGAACGTGATCGCGTGGCCGGTGGCCTCCGCTCGTCCTGTCCTGCCTATGCGATGTACGTAATCCTCTGCGTGAGTGGGCACGTCGTAATTGATAACGTGTGATATCCCCTCGACGTCGATTCCGCGTGCGGCGACATCGGTGGCGACCATGACCTGATACTTTCCGCTGCGAAAGCCGTCGAGTGCCCGCTGCCGCTGGTTCTGGGTACGGCCCGAATGTATCGAGACGGCGACGACACTGGCGCGTTTGAGCCTTCGGCTGATCTTGTCAGCCCCGTGTTTGGTCCGCGAAGACACCAGCACACTGAACATCCGCCAGTCCTCTATCATGTGCAGCAGCAGGTCCATCTTCAGCGTCTTCTCGACCGCGTAGATATGCTGGGTGATCGTGTCGATCGGGTTGCGGGGCCGGCCTATCTGTATCACCTTCGGTGATTTCAGCATGTCGGCCGCCAGGGACTTAACCTCCCTCGATATCGTCGCTGAAAAGAGCATCGTCTGGCGTTTCTTAGGAAGCGGGCCTACGATCCGCCGCACGTCGTTGACGAAGCCCATATCGAGCATCCGGTCGGCCTCGTCCAGCACAAGCACCTCGACGCCGGTCAGATCGATCGTGTTGCGCTGGATATGGTCGATCAGGCGTCCTGGCGTGGCGACGACGATATCGACGCCGCGGCGCAGCGCTGTGATCTGGTTTTTGATGCTGACGCCGCCGTAAACCGCCAGTGCCTTCAGGTTTGTGAACCGCCCGTAGCCGAGTATCGACCTTTCGATCTGCACGGCCAGCTCACGTGTGGGAGTGAGGATCAATGACCTGACGGTCCGCTTGCGCCCGGCCCGCTCGTGGCTGAGACGATCCAGTATCGGCAGCACAAACGCCGCCGTCTTGCCTGTGCCCGTCTGGGCGCAGCCGATGATATCGCTGCCCCTAATTGCCGCCGGTATTGCCTGCGACTGTATTTCCGTGGGGGCCGTGTAACCTGTCGCCAGTATCCCCTGAACCAGTGGGTCTGAAAGACCAAATATCTTAAATGGCATTGTACAATCCTAAAAAGAGTTTCTACGGAACGGCCTGTGCCCGTTTGTTGATTTTTATTCCGTTGGTGTCCTTAATTCGTAATTTTTCAGTGTAGGCGGCAATAATATTAGAAACAAAGTAGTGAGTCAAGGAAAATATGGAATACTCGAATCTCTATACCGGATACTTTTTTGTGAGGTGGTGTTTAGTAGTCTTTAAAGTTTCTCATCCAATCGGGCCAGCTTGAGGGCTGGACGCCGCCGGCGGTGGTCCAGGGGCCAGCGATATTAAAGTTGGGGTGCCACTTCAAGGTCCACAATCCTTTCAGGCCGACCTTTCTGACAGAGAAGTCCATAAACAAGATGTTTATATACCCATGATGCCGGTCGATTATGCAGTTACGAGCCACAATCGAATCAGATGATGGTGGAGGGAGTTGTTCAACCAAGCCGCCTGTGGGCGAGGCGCAATCAAACCACAAAGGTACGTAACCCGGAGACTTAATATCAGTAGTTTTCCAGACGTTCGGGGCCATTTCCGAGACGCTCGGCGCATATTGTCCCCCATATCTGCCAAAATGCACAAGTCCATAGCTGCCGTACAAATCATAACCTCTTGTGCCTACAGGTCCCAACCTGCCCCAGGCCAGGGATTTTCCGCCGTAACCCTGCGAAAAATTTTGGCCTGTTGGATTTGCAATTTCTTTGGCGACCGGACAAAAACGTATTCCCTTTATCTGGCGAGGGATGTAGTAATCGTACCACCAATACGGCTCATCACCGGGATAGGAGGAATAGTTCGTAAGGCCGAAAGTGTCATCGGTCTCCTGGAAAAACATCGTCCATATCTCGTTCCATTGCTGCAGATTAGATTGACAAATAACGGTCTTGGCCTGACCCCTTGCCCGTTCCAGGGCAGGTAACAATAAGGCAATCAATAAGGCAATAACAGCAATTACCACCAAGATCTCTATCAGTGTAAATGCTTTTCGCTTTTGCATGGTGTTTCTCCTTCTGTCTTAAAGGTTTTTCCAAACCGACATTTCCGACTTAAATCCGATGCAATCCACCGCTGTGTTTGTCTAAATAATTATAACCGAATTGGCTGCGTTGATGCAAGGGATTCGCGAAAAATTTGTTATTTCAAACCGAACAGATACGCCTGGGGCAATGAATATGTCTGTTTTCGTACTTTTTTGAGCATATTCGGCGATTTTCTGCGCGCATTAAGTCATGCTGTCCAGCATTGCGGGAAGTTATTTGATAAAAAATTGTCACGAAGTAAAAGGGCTGTGAGGTCAACTCGCGTTCCTTTTTCTGCCCTTAGGCGAAAAATATTTCCACAATCCCGGGGATAGTGACTGCAAGGTGGTTGAAATGGGAAGTAGAATTTGGTATCATATTTATTAGTAGTAAAGCCTGACTGCTATGAGGAGTGGTTATAGATGGAAACAATAGTATAAAGTATCTTAGGAGTAGGCCTGCCATGCACGATGTAAATAAGGTTGCAATAAGGGACATAGCGAAAGTTACTGTTGTTGGAGCTATATTGTTAATTGCTGCTTTGCCAGGCATATCATACGGTGGAGGTCACTTCGTGGTGGCTTTCCAGCGTCAGTGGTCGGCCTGGGAAAACAGTGCCGGTACGGGATGTATCGGCGGGCATGTGTGCAGAGTCTGGGTGTGGGACGAAGATGGCAATCCGATACCTAATATCGATTTGTATACGACCTGGGATGTTCTGATGGGTGCGACGGACATCGATGGGCGCGCCGAAATACCGATATGGGATAATGATTATGATTTGAAATGTGTGGATGCGCATGGGGCAACGAGCGAGTCTGCTCTATTGATGACCACGCACCGTCCTGAGTGCTGGGGACATTACTCTTTCGAGGTAGGTTTTCTCTACAAAACCGATGAGTCGAATCGCGGTGAATTTGACCTTGAAATGAACGGCAGCTGGAATGAACGAGCGCCCGCCATTCAGGACGATGATGCACCTTATACGAAGAGTCTTGCCTATAGCGGAGTTGACTTTACTGATTACTGGTCCGACCAATCTTTTTATGGCAACTGGCAGAATCCGCCCTCCTATTTTGGCCAAACCTTTGTCGCCACGGGCAACCGTGTGGTTTCAGCCCGCGTCCAAGGCATAATAGGCGGTAACGATTTGCTTGATTGGCAGTTGCGGATTGTCACATTTCCCGGACTAGTCCCGGTCGGACCGGTCACCTCTGTCCCGGTGCGCTGGCCTTTCGGCTGGGAGGCTTTCTGGGGAGTGAATGATTGCCCTGTAGTTGCCGGACAGACATATATGCTGCAAGTCTGGCGCAACAATGGCGGCATGAATATCTATCATGTTACCCAAGATGTGTATCCCCACGGCCAATATTACGAGGGGACAACCGCATTCCCGGGATTTGACCTCAATGGGCATGTCTGCTGCATGAATTACGCTGGCCTGCCAGATTATGATTTCAAAAAGGACGGCAGGATGGACTTCAAGGACATCTGCATACTTGCAAATTACTGGTCCGGGGATGAATCATCAGTTGACATTGCACCCCCCCCTACCGGCGATGACACAATAAATTATAAGGACCTTGCTGTTTTAGTCGAAAACTGGCTGACAGCATCGGCGATACCACCACTACCTGCTTCGGCGAGTAATCCGAATCCGGGTCATGGGGCAACGAACATCGACAAGAATGCAGATTTGAGCTGGACGGCCGGGGAAGGCGCTACATCGCATGATGTTTACTTCGGGACGAGCAGTCCTCCACCTTTCATAGGCAACCAGGCTACTGTCACATTCGACCCGGGAACAATGGCTTATAGTACCATTTACTATTGGCAGATAGATTCCGTCAATGGGTGGGGCACAACGGACGGTGAAGAGTGGATTTTCTCCACGGGTATGCCGCCACCTCCTTAAACGGTTTTTTTCAATATCATCGAAATCCGAGTGCGCGAGAAACGTGAGTATAAGGCGAATGCGGATTTGAAACCGGCAAAGGTTTGCGAGGTAGTGTAAGAGAGTCCAAGTCCATTCATTGACAGCTACGTTTACAGACGCTAATCTATGCTTATGATTCGTATTTTTCAAATTGCGTTTTTAACCAGTTTGGCTTTCCTGCTGACTGGGTGCGGAAGCCCTGCGGAGGAGCCGATATGGGAGCGCGTCAAAATCACGGATCTGGTTTCATCTGACAGGGTCGAGCAGCCAAACGGACAAAGGCTAAAGACAATAAATTTTAACGTGTATATTTATGAGATACCTTCTGATAACATCGGCACTCTGGAAGAAATATGGCCGATGGTGTATTCGGAGCCGCTGTGGTTTAACAATTTCGAAGCATTTAGCGCCAACTCATTTGTGGCCGGCTTCGGGCAAATCCCAATGTGGAGAAGAATCTCTGATTTGCTCCGTTCGGCCGATGGGATACAAGTCGGTACAGTTTCGTTATTGCTTCCTGACGGTCGATCCAACGACGTTGCGGTCGCCATATTAGACAAGGAACAAGCTATCTTTTATTTCTCAGAGAAACGCTCAATGAACAAAGCAAAGTTTGAACCGGGACAATTCGGCCTTCGGATACAGGCCGAGAAAATCGCCGGCTCAAGAGGTGTATGCTCTGTGAGCGTTCTGCCGGTATTTTCACCATTGAAACGAAGATCCCTACCGCCGTTGTCGAGGCGTGAGAAAGCAGGCGAAATTCTCTTCACAGCCACGGGTTTTAGTTTGAAAATGAGCCCCGGTGACTTTGTTTTGGTTGGTCCGGAAAAATACAACCACAGCCTGACAACTCTGGGCGGGTTGTTCTTCAGTAAACCGGAAGGCAGCCTGTTCTTCAATGAACTTGAACGTAAACTGCCCGAACAGAAACCTGCCTTAAGATTATTTTTGTTAGTATGCACCGGTATAAACTATTAGGTCTGTAAATGCCAAATCCAACAGTGACGCTAAATCGATGCGCCGATTACAGTGAAGCGGAAATTGCCAAGGCGATAGCAACCCAGTTCGAGGTTTTAGGCGGAGTGGGGACATTTGTAAGGGCAGGCGACAGTGTGTTACTGAAGCCGAATCTTATCGTGCCGAGGTCACGACGACATGCCACCCAAACACATCCGGCGGTAATAATTGCGGTTGCGCGGCTGTTGAAAGATTTCGGCGCAAGACCTTTTGTCGGCGATTCGCCTGCGTGGAGTAATGTCTTTGCCTGCGTAAAGGCACTAAAATTAGAGGAACCGCTGAGGAAATTATCGGTGCCGGTAAAACAGCTTGATAATCCGAGATGGTGCCGGGTTGGAAAAAGCAATACCAAGGTCGGTATCAGCTCGGTTGCGCTCGATGCGGATGTCATTATAAATCTGCCGAAGTTCAAAACGCACCAGCAGATGGTGGCGACATTCGCAGTTAAAAATATGTTCGGTTGTGTGGCCGGCAAACGAAAGGCACTTTGGCATTTTAGAAAAGGTAAAAGGGAACGCGATTTCTGTGAATTGCTCATTGATATATTCAATTTTCTGAAACCTGCGGTGACTATAATCGATGGTGTGGTCGCGATGGACGGGGCGGGGCCAATCAGCGGCAGAGCCAGGGAGATGGGCTGGATAATCGGGGGCACGGAGCCGATGGCCATGGAAACTATCTGCTGTAAATTAGTCAATATCAAACCTGATGACCTACCGATTATCAAAACGGCAAGGCAAATGGGTTTGCCCTGTCCGGACGAGGACAAAATAAAAATCCTGGGCGACGGCTTTTCGGAAAGTATATGCACGGATTTCGTGCTGTCAGAGCCCGTTGCATTGCGGTTTTCATTGCTGCATGTCTGCAAAAGCATCTGTAAACAAATAATACTGCTTGCCAAATCCTTGAAAAAAAGATAGTATAATAATATTAACAATAAGGAGGATTTAGCGATGAAATATCGCCAGCTTTTTTGGATTTCGGTACTTGTTCCGGCTCTGCCAGTTCTCAGTCTGTATATACAAGCTAACGAAACCAACAAGCCTAATTTAACATTGACCATTCACTGCCCTGAAGATGAAATAAAGCATGGAGATGAGATTCCAATCGTGTTTACAATTACCAATAAGGGCGAATCTTCGTATTTTTATTATGGACGGACTGGGTATCACGGTAATGACCGTAGAAGAGTTATGGAACAATACAAGTTGATCGCAAAACGTGAGGATGGGACAACCGTTCCAGACCCACTCGAAATATATAGTGGTGGTGAGGGAGGTGCATCACCTCCCGAAGAACAAATCGAAACGGGCGAATCGTTCAGCAAAACAATCGCATTGAATCAGTGGGCCCTGATCAATGAGCCGGGGCGCTATACTATAACCGGGATTTACTATACCGGTGTGTATCATCTCAGGAAGAAACATCCGGCAGTCAGTTCGGCCCCAATTGAAATTATCGTCAAACCGCGTGTAGATAAAGAAATGGCTGATTATATCAAGGGGCTTTCAAAAAAGTTGAAGGGCATCAAAATCCCCAAGACAGGAATGACGAGAAAAGCGTGGAAAGAAATTGTAGCGACTGTCAAGAAATTGATGTACACCTGTGATCCCAGGATTGTACCGACGCTGATCGATACAATATATAAATACCAGCACACCGACTTTTGGATGATAGAGGCATTTCTGTATTATTTACCGCGTGAACCAGAAATAAAAAAAGTGATTGTTGAGATGGCAAAGAAACGTGGATTGGTCCGCGGTATGGGTGGTATGCAATATCTGCTGGAAGAACTTGATTGCAACGAGGAGGAATTCAAAGAAATTATCAGGATATCACTCACATCAGAGAATCCCGACATTCAATCCGGTGGTGCAGGGGCAGCGCAGCGATATCCCGATGATTCTTATACACCCCGGTTAATTACTATTGCGACAGACGCGAACAGTCGAGCCCACTGGACAGCAATTGACGCACTCGCGTATAATCGTACGGATGAAGGAGTTAAAACCCTGAGGGTTCTTTTAAATAATATGAATCAAGACATGCGAGAGGCAGCAGCGCATGCTATTCGAAGAGCTTATCAAGATGTTCCGGTTTATCCAAAATATCCCGATGATGAATATACATCCGCGCTGATTAGAGTGATGAAAGACCCAAACTGTTCGAAGTGGATGTTCGTGTATGCGATTACAGAAATCACACGGACGCGCAGCGAAGAAGGTGTTAAGGCAATTAAAGCTCTTTTGGAAGATAACGATAAAGATATTCCCATAGCGGAAACCGATGAAGGAGTTCAAACTATCAGAAATCTTTTGAGAAATCCTGATAAGGATGTTCGTGATATGACAGAAAATATAATTCGTCAAATCTACAGAACTTATCCGGGTCGGCCTCTAAGAAAAGATGATTTTCCGGAATTATTCAGAGAGTTTGTCGAAGAACGCGAGGCAAATAACAAGAGATTTTTAGAACGTTTAAAAGCAGATAACTAAACCACCTCCATCACACAGTCGGCATACATCATCATGAATAAACCGAGGTTTTCCCTTAACTATAATTGTTAAATTTCAATTTGATCTGTCACCGCGTTGAGATTACAATATAAGCAGAAAGTAGAACGTTTAATTTTGAGAGCTGTAAATGGCAAAGGATGGGCAGATAACAAGCCAAGGAAGTGAAAAGACAAAATCTGTAAGATCACGGTACACTGTGGTTTTGTTAGCCGGTGCGGTAGCGATTTGCGCAGCTGTGTATCTTGTGCAGACGTACGGGCAGGAGATGCTTTCGCTTTTGGTAAGCAACGAGCGTGACACTGAAGCTGTGTTGTTAACAGAAAGGGAGTGGGCGCAGCGAGTGGAAATGGCGGGTGTGGAGAATTTGCATAAGGTCTCGGAAGAGCTGTATCGCGGGGCGCAACCGAGCAGTGAAGGAATGCAGCAGTTGAAGGAACTTGGTATCAAAACTATCGTCAATCTGAGGTCGTTCCATTCCGACCGCGGGGAGATTGGGGATACCGGATTATCTTATGAGCATATTTTTATGAAGACGTGGCATGCGGAGAATGAAGATGTGGTGCGTTTTTTGAAAATTGTGACCGACGGGGAGCGTACGCCGGCATTCGTACACTGCCAGCGCGGGGCCGACCGTACGGGAACAATGTGCGCGATTTATCGTGTTGCAGTGCAAGGCTGGAGCAAGGACGAAGCAATCGCAGAGATGACCAAGGGTGGCTTCGGATTTTATACCGGCTGGAAGAACCTTATCAACCACATTCGTGAGCTGGATATCGAGAAAATCAAAAGTAAAGCAGGCTTGAAGAATTAGAGTGCTTTATCCCATCTGAGGCCCTGTTTTCCTATCAGCCTACAGGCCCAAACTGCTTTCTGATATTGACGGATTCGAATTGTTCAGCTAATATCACTTTTATGCAGGCGAAATCCGTAAATATTCTGGGGATTGAGACGAGCTGCGATGAGACTGCAGCAGCGGTGGTTGCGGACGGTAAAGTTATCAAATCATCGGTAGTGGCCTCACAAACGAAACTTCATGAAAAATACGGCGGGGTAGTTCCTGAGATTGCATCGCGTGCCCATATCGAAAAGATATATCCGGTGATAAGCGAGGCAATCCAGCAGGCGGAGGTGAGCGAAGATGATATCGATGCAATCGCAGTTGCGAACCAGCCAGGGCTTACCGTTGCCCTGGTCATCGGGGTCACGGCGGCCAAAACTCTTGCGCTTATGTGGGAGAAGCCGTTGATAGCAATCAATCATTTACACGCACATTTACAATCAGCAGTTCTGGGTGAAAATGATTTGCAACTTCCCGCGGCAGCTTTGATTGTATCAGGCGGGCACACGAGTCTTTACGATTACCGGTCACCTCTTGAGCCGAAACTTTTGGGGGCGACGATTGACGATGCCGCAGGCGAAGCGTTCGATAAGGTCGCAAATATTTTGAGACTATCCTATCCGGGCGGGCCGAGTATTGAAAAGGCAGCAGAGAAAGGAAATCCAAAGGCCATTCAATTTCCGCGCTCGATGCTTGAGCGAGACTCGCTGGATTTTTCTTTCAGCGGTATCAAGACGGCCGTGTTGTATCACTGTCGCGGACAGGACATGAAAGGTGAAGATAAAGTCGGTTCTATGAGCGAGCAGGAAATCGCCGACATTGCAGCATCTTTTCAGACGGCGGTGGTAGACGTACTTATTAAAAAGACGGAGCGGGCTGTTGAAAGAATCGGAGCGAAAACTGTGCTGCTTGGCGGCGGAGTTGCAGCTAATAATGAACTTAGAAAACGATTGCAAACAATGTGCGAGACGGCAGCGCCGGCGAAAAAACTGCTGGTCGCACCAAAACAATATTGCACTGATAATGCGGTTATGGTAGCCTCTCTTGCGTATTATAAGTATAAGGCCAAGCTCTTTGCGGACTTGAGCCTTGAGCCAAAAGCGACAGGTTGATTAATTGATGGGTACGAAACGAAACGCAATTTTCCCGGGTTTTCTCGCAATCTTATTGCCTGTTGCAGGCTGTGCGGAATTAACACATACTACCTCGCATGAAGCTGCAAATACCACCTCGCATGGCATTGGGGGCCTGCTCGAACCGATCCGGCAAAGTTACGATCTTCCTGCGATGGCGGCGGCAGTGATTCTCGATGGACGTACGATAGTATGGGATGCAACCGGAGTGCGAAAAGCCGGGAGCGATGTGAAAGTGACGCCGAACGACAAGTTCCATATCGGCTCATGCACCAAAGCGATGACGGCCACCATTATCGCCATGTTAGTCGAGCGAGGCAAACTCAAATGGGACACGACACTGGTTGAAGCGTTTCCTGATATGGCCGATGAGATGCATCCGGACTATCGCAATGTCACCTTGAGCCATCTGCTTGACCATCGCGGTGGATTGCCTTCAAAGCACAGAAGGTGGCCTGAGGGAAAGTCGTTTACGGACATGCACAATCTCGACGGCTCTGCTATGGAACAGCGACTAACTTACACGAGAATGATACTTCGTGAAGAACCCGAAGCCAAGCCAGGTACGACATATATTTATTCCAATGCAGGGTATTCTGTTGCAGGGGTAATAGCCGAGAAGGCCATGAAGAGGTCCTGGGAAACTCTAATGAAAGAAATGCTGTTTAAGCCTCTTAGGATGAAGACAGCGGGCTTTGGTGCAATGGGGACACCGGGCAGGATTGACGAACCCTGGCAACACATAATTAAGGACGACGAGCTTGTTGCGGTGGAGCCGGGGCGTTTAAGTGACTATCCTCCCGTTGTGGGGCCAGGCGGTACGGTACACTGCTCGATAAGAGACTGGGCGAAATTTGTGATCGAACATTTGAAAGGTGCAAGAGACGCCGGAGGTTTGCTCAAGGGCGAGACATTGGAGCTTCTGCACACGCCGGGTTTCGGTGGGGATTACGCATCGGGATGGATTATAACGAAACAAGATTGGGGGGGAGGCAAGGTCCTGACGCATACAGGGAGCAATAACATGAGCTTTGCAGTAGTCTGGATGGCACCTAAGCGTGACTTCGCCGTCCTTGTGGCTTCCAACCAAGGCGGGGGCGATGTTGCAAAGGCTTGTGATAAAGCATGCTGGATGTTGATTAAAGAGTTCCTGCTCAATGAAAAAGGCGTGAAAGGAAGGTGAAATATTCAGGCAGAACAATTAAAACAATTATTTGAACAGGTCAAAAACGGCACAGTTGGTATAGACGAGGCAGTGGAAA
>JAUWLI010000003.1 GCA_030613765.1 Phycisphaerae bacterium | reverse complement strand
CAAACAACGTCGTCAAAACATCAAAGGAAGATGCAGATTATGTAAGTTTATCGACGGATGCGGCGGAAGTCTGAGAGTACGTGCAGAATAGAATTTTGGCGATCCCTGGGCCCCTGATCCCGGTTCTTATTTGACAGATGCTGAAATCCGCGTTGATGAGGATAATCAGGCGGAATTAGAACGCAGCGGCGAGATTTTCCAGATGCCTGTGTAACTTCAGTATATATCAGTTCTTATGGGGGATTTCTCTATTTAATTCAGGATATTTTGTCCATTTTTGGGATTTTCACCGAACGTGGATTCCTGAATTTTAGAGGCAAAAAGACAAAATAAAAAAATATACATCCTTATTTTCTCGTGTTTGGGAACATTTCCTTGAATTGTTGTGTATAACACTGTATAATATGAGGTATATGAGAAAAGATTCAGAGTATCAAAATAAACTCCGGGAACCGTTAGAATACTGATATTTTGCAAATATACGGGAAAAGCAGATTATGTTTTTGAAGTCTGAAACGACAACCGACTATGCGGACAAACCGAGTCAGTGTACTCGTGAGGCCCTTGTCGAGCAGATTCTTTGGCTTATACGGCTGAGGTGGGTAGCTGTTGGTGGGATGGTTGCAGTTACCCTATTATGCAGCTCTGTTTTTCCTGTTCTGACCACCCCCCTACCGATTTATATTTGCGCTGTGGTACTTTTGGTGTGCAATATTATATATTTCATTTCAGCCACCAAGAGAGCAGCAGATGCAAGGCCAAGAGATTTAGTTTTCGGAATGATACAGGTTGAAGTGGATTTGCTTATACTTACTGCAGTTCTGCATTTTTCGGGGGGAGTAGTTAATCCATTCTTTCTTTTCTATATATTTCACGTCATCATAGCTGCGATAATATTGCCTCGGAATTTGTCCTTTAGTGTAGGATTAACGGCAATATTTTTGTTCGGTCTTCTGGAAGTCAGTGAACTTCACGGGGGGACAATCCTGGGATATTATCCACTTCGATTTTCTACGGTCGGCGGTCTGTGGCAAAATCCTGTATATGCACTTGGTGTTTTTACGGCATTTTCCTGTACGGTGATGTTGGCCCAGTATCTGACGAGAATGATAATCATACGAATGACGGCGAAGGAACTTGAGGCAGCCCAGAACAGAGACGTTTTACAGGCAATCATCAATGCGATGTCCGAAGGACTTATCTTCGTGACCAATGACGGCAATACATCGATTTGCAATCCAGCAGCGGAGCTATGGAAGAAACAGGATATAGCCAACGAGGGGAGACATCCATTTGAGGAGTTTCCTCGTCCTTTAGCAGAGCTGTTGAAGGCTCTTTTTTCATCCGATGAAAAGGCAGCACCAGTAGGAAAAACAATTACATTCTCGACGGCCGGCCCGGAAGCACGATACGTGGAAGCAAAGAGCTGTCCGGTTGCAGGTATTGACGGAAAAAGGCTGGGGTACGTGATTGTAGGACAGGATTTAACCGAGCACAATAAACTGGAAAAAGATTTGATGGAGCGGACCGAAGAGGTAACGAATATCAACGAAATTTTAAAGATGTCAAGGATAGAGATGGCCCAGCGTGAGAAGATGGTCGCAATAGGTCAGATGGCAACGGGTATCGCCCATGAGGTTGGCAATCCCCTTGCGAGTATATCTTCGGTGGCACAATATCTGAGCAGGAAGCTTTCGACGCATGAGCAAAAAGAACATTTATTAGTTATACAGTATCATATTAACCGTATTTCAAATATTCTCAGGCGAATGCTGAGTTTATCGCGGCCGGCCACAAGCGAGTATAAATGGACGGACATCAATTCATTGATAGATGATACCTTATCACTTATCAACTTTGATAAACGCGCACAGTCGGTGACTATCCAAAACACAGGCAATCCTGATTTGCCGAATGTATGGCTGAATCCGCAGCATTTCGAGCAGGTATTTCTAAACATCTTTATAAACGCCCTGGATGCGATGAATGCCAAACAGGATAAAGATGGTCATATTCTTGAGATAACAAGGGAATTTAAAGATGATGTGATTGAGATACGAGTTGGAGATACGGGCGTCGGTATGAGCCCGGAAATATGCAAACGCGCATTCGAGTCATTCTTTACAACCAAGGAAATCGGCAAGGGAACGGGGCTTGGGCTTTTTATAAGCTACAACCTTGTCACGGAGGTCGACGGCACAATTACGTTAGAGTCCAAGCCCGACAAAGGTACTACAGTGATAATCCGGATTCCTTTAAGGCCCAGGAACAATCTAATCAGTGATGATGCGGAAAACGGTTTTATTGACAGGGCTAAAGCCGTCTAAATAAAACGAGAGTTATTTTTGGAATTTGTAAGTAATGAGGTAGAACGAAGATTACATTAGAAAGTGGAACGAGAAATGAAGAAAGAAATATTATTAGCAGATGATGAAGTTACTTTCAGAGAAACCTTTGCAAAGGTACTTCAGGAAGAAGGTATAGCGGTCACAGCGGTTGGGAACGGTATTGATGCCATAGATGCGATAACGAAGGAGTCTTTTGCCGTTGCGATACTGGATATTCGCATGCCCGGTGCAGACGGGATAAAGGTCCTGCGTGAGATAATGCGAATAAGACCTAAGACGCGAGTGATAATGATAACGGCTTTTGGCAGCGTTGAGATGGCTGTCGAAGCAATCAAGCTCGGGGCATGCGATTATGTGATGAAGCCCATAGTAATGGATGATGTATTGATAAAAATCCGCCAGAACATACGGTACCTGGAACTGCAGGAAGAAAACGAGCAGCTAAAAAAGGAGCTGAACGGCCGATTTGATATCGGGCAAATCATAGGTGAGTCTCTTGCAATGCAGCAGGTTTTTGAAATGATCAGGAAGGTGGCCCCGACGAAGAGCAACGTGTTGATAACAGGGGACAGTGGCACGGGCAAGGAGTTAGTTGCACACGCCATACATTCTCTGGGATCTCAAAACGGGGCGCGTTTTCTTGCGGTCAATTGCAGTGCGATACCTGAAGGCCTGCTTGAGAGCGAACTGTTCGGTCATAAGAAGGGAAGTTTTACGTCGGCGATTGAGGACAAAAAAGGACTTTTCGAATGCGCCATGGGCGGGACTTTGTTTTTAGATGAGATCGGTCATATGCCGATGAGCTGCCAGGTGAAACTTCTGCGGGCGGTTGAACACAGGCAAATAATACCAGTAGGCTCAACGGAACCTATCGATATCGATTTACGCCTAATAGCAGCCACAAATAAAGACCTGGCACATGAAATCAAAGTGGAACAGTTCCGAGAGGATTTGTATTACAGGATGAACGTTGTGGGGATACATCTTCCTTCACTACAAGAAAGAAAAGAAGATATTCCTCTATTAGTAGAACATTTCATAAAGAAATATAATTCCGAGATGGGCAAGCATTGTACGGGAATAAGCGATGACGTTATGCGGCTGCTTATGAGTTATGAATGGAAGGGTAATATCAGAGAGATGCAGAACGTAATAGAGCGAGCGGTCATATTCGCTGAAGATGATATTATAAAGATGTCTGATATTGGATTGATAGGATCTCATTCGGCAGCACTGAGTGAAGAAAACGAAAACCTTCAGTCGGCCGTCAAAGCATACGAGAAGGAACACATTTGCCGAGTTTTGACCAAGCACGATTGGGACAAGGCTGAAGCGGCAAAGGCTTTGAAAGTCGGATTGTCGAGTTTGTACCGGAAGATTGACGAGCTGGAAATCAGTGCCCGAAAACGCCATCGTGAAAGGAAAGCGAGCTAAACTGCGAAAATTGTCAGTTATGAGTGGATAGTTGTTGATAAACAGATTTGAAGATTTAAGGAACAAAAGATGAAGGTAACAAGGTCTGCAGCTTATGCGTTACATGCATTGATGTATATGGTCAGGCACAACACACAATTGCCGGCCACTACCGACACAATCGCCAAGGCGGAGGGTATTCCATCCGGCTATCTTGCAAAGATATTTCAGCGACTTGTGAAAGCCGGTTTTGTGCGGGCAGTGAGAGGCAGGAACAGAGGATATATTTTCTCGAGGCCACCGGAGGAAATTGGTCTGCTTGAGTTATTTGAAGCTATTGAGGGTGGCCCGTTATTTGATGGTTGCTTTTTGAAACATTGCGAATGCGCCGGGACGCCGGAGAATTGTCGTATTTTTTCTATCTGGTTTAATACCACAAGACAAATCAAGAAATTGCTTGAGGAAACGACAGTGGCAAATGCGGCGTGGAACCATCCGGAACATCGCTTTTTGAGCCTGCCAGAATCTCTCGATGGCACCAAGACCAAGCATAAGACTAAGCTGACCAAGCCGGAAAAGGCTGCTTCGTAAAGCATAAAAATTGCCTTTCAGGTGTTTTTGAGCTTCCCGTTTGATTTCGTTTGTCGAATCAAATCTCTAAAATTCAGCCTTTCGAACGGCATTGATTGTTCTATCGATAATCCCGCCGGGTATGACTTTGATTGCATTAGAAAATAGTTTCTTGCTTTTTTTTGAAAGGCTGCCATTTGATTTCCTTCGCTTATGCGTAGTCTTATTGGGACAAGATGTCAGCATCAATGCCGTTTTCTTTTGCTACGGCTTGTGTCGGAAGGCCGAGACAGCAGGCCTTGATATGCGGCGGCACTTTGCCGAACTTCTTTATAAACGCCCTAACAGTAGAGCCGCTTGTAAAAAGTATTTTATCAATATGCTCAAAGTCGACATCCTCCGGTTCTATCTCGACAGTTTGATATACAGGCACTATTTCAACCGCCGCCCCAAGCTTGATGAGACCTTCAGAGAGTTCCTTTGATGCAACTTTGGCCTGTGGAAGAAACACGTTTTTGTTTGCCATATCGATAGTGCTGAATTTTTCGATCAGGCCTGTGCTCGATTCGGTATCCGGCACCACGTCAGCGGCGATACCAAAGCCAAGAAGCTGTTGTGCAGTGGTTTTGCCAATAACAGCAACTTTCATTGGTGAAAGCGACCTGGCATCGGCACCGGATGAGTGCATCCGGTCGAAGAAGAACCTAACACCATTGGCACTTGTAAAGATAAGCCAATCAAAAGTGTCAAGCCGTTTTAGTACTTTATTAAGCTGCGAGTAGTCTTCCAAAGCAACACATTCTACAATCGGGCGATGAACAATGGTTCCAAGGTGCCTGTATTTTTCCGGGTGGGTGCCGAGAACAAGTACCCTTGGTTTTTTGCCGAACCAATTTAACTTTTGCTGAAGCTCCACAACCCTGCCAACAATGAAGATGGCAGGAGTTTTTAGATTTTCTTCCTGCACTTTCCGCACAAAGTTATCCAAAGTTCCTGTAATAACTCTCTGGTTATAACAGGTCCCATTCTCTACTGCTGCGATCTTCGTTTGTGGGGACCAGCCTGCTTTCAGTAAAGAGTCGATAATCTTCTGGATATTTGCTACACCCATGAGAAAAATAAGAGTGCCCGCGTTTGGAATTTCGATTTCCTTCTCATCCCTTCGATGCCCTGTCACTATAGCGACATTAGGGGTGAAATCCCGATGAGTTGGCGGGATTCCCGCGTAGGAAGGAGCGGACAGCGCGCTGGTGACACCGGGAACAACTTCAAAATCAATACCCTCGTCGGCACAAGCTTCAGCTTCCTCACCGCCACGGCCAAAGAGGAACGGGTCACCGCCTTTGAGGCGAACAACGACTTTGTTATCTTTTGCCTTTTCAATCAGGAGCGCATTTATCTGGTCCTGTGTTTTTGTGTGGCGGCTGGCGAATTTGCCGACAGAGATAATTTCGGTGTCAGGCCCGGCGAACTGCAGAAGCTCATGAGGTATAAGATGGTCATGAAGAATGACGTCGGCACGGCCTATAAGCTTATAGCCCTTCAACGTAATCAGCTCGATGTCACCAGGGCCTGCACCTATGAGATAGATTTTACCTTTTGGCATTTTTGCTTTTAAATTATCAGCTTTTATAGAAAAAAGTAAAAATTTTTAAACATTCTCACAAATGAGAAAGCCTGCCGTTTAGTCCGTGTTTGAACAGCGAAACAAGTGAGTTCCAGCAAGCTATGGCTTTACATATCGGCAGTTATACTTTATATTCCCTTGTATAGTGATTTGACACACAAAGGTCAAGAGAAAACATAAGAGAGCCAAAAGGTCCTTATGGATAAATCCGATAGCCAAATACTGCAGGAACTTCAATATGATTTTCCTCTAAGCGAAAGACCTTATGAGGTCATAGCCAACAGATTGCACGTTTCGCATGCAGAACTTTGGGATAGGGTGCAAGGGATGCTTGATGAAGGAGTGATTCGGCGAATGGGGGCCAGTTTTGATTCCAAAAAATTAGGTTTCAGCAGCACATTAGCTGCTGTTAGTGTTGGGCTTGAACTTGTCGACCGAGCCGACGAGATAATCGGTGAGTTTCCTGAAGTTACTCACAGCTATCTGCGAAATAACGCCTTCAATATCTGGTTTACTCTAATCGCCATTGACAAGAAGAGAATAGAGGAAATTCTCGAGCAGATCCGCGTTTCTTTGTCTCTTGATAAATCACAAATCCTTAATTTGCCTGTAAAACGGCTCTTCAAGCTTGACGCCCGTTTCAGCATATCCCGGCGGTCGTGATTACTGCTTGACAACGACACAACGCGCGAAATTTACATTATCAGAACAGCTCTTAACCGCCCCGCCTTGATGTGTTTTCAGGACGACATTTTCGCCGAAGACGATTCTCACAATTGAGAAAACGGGTGTTGTTCTGCTATGAAATCAAGGATTTGAACTTAACACGATATTGAACAAGAGGGGGTGATTTTGATAATATAGAGTAAAGATAACTACATTAGAGGTCGTTTATTAAAGAGTAGTTGATTAGTTATGACAGAGTTTACTCCTAACAGGCCACTTTGAGTCACCGGAGTCATAAGGTCAGAGAGAACTAATGTAAAAATTGCATACCGTTGAGGTCAGTATGATTTTAGACGGCAATAATTAGCTTGCAGGGAACTGAGCCTTGAAGACCACATAATATTGATTCAGTGGAAAAATGTGAGATGTTCTTACTTATCATGAGTTGTTGTATTGTGGCATTAAACCTGACGGCTTTATTTTCAATAACCCCAGCTATTCTGTGAATGACGTTTGAAATGGCTTGTTTAGCTGATTATGTTTGCCAAAGAACTTTTTAACATTTGGCGAGGTGAATTATGGAGAATCCAAAAATCCTGATCGTGGATGACGATATTGATCATACGAAGTCGATTCAAGTCATCTTAGAAAGTAATCATTACAGCGTAGTCACGGCCTCGGACAGAAATGAAGGGATGGAGAAAGCCAAACTGGAGAAACCAGATTTGTTCATATTGGATGTCATGATGTCTACGTGGCATGATGGTTTTGAGATGTCCAGGGAATTAAAAAAGGACCCCCAGTTCAAAGATATACCCATCTTAATACTGACGGCAGTTAAAGAAAGGACCGGTTTAGGTTTCAAATCTACAGCGGGTGATCCTGAGTGGCTGCCGGTGGATGGATTCCTGGACAAGCCCGTAGAGCCGGAAAATTTGCTGTCCGAGGTAACAAGTATTCTATCAGGGAAGTCCTAATATGAAACCTGTGCCGGAAAACAATCGACTGTATAAGAGAGCACATTGGCTAATTACACTGCGGTGGATAGCTATTGTCTGTGTTGTGTTTGGCACATATATCTGCAACAGGTTTTTAGCGATAGAATTGCAGGCTTCGGCTTTGTACAGTATCGCAATACTGCTTGCCGGGTATAACGTGGCTATGTTGTTACTATTAAACCGTCTTAATAAAGGTGAGAAAGAATTAACCTGCAGAGAGGTAAAGAAAATAATCAATTTTCAAATATCAGCAGATTTATTGCTGCTGACGGCCCTACTGCATTTCTCGGGCGGGATTGAGAACCCATTTGTTTTTTACTTCACGTTTCATATGATTATAGCGAGCATTTTGCTTTCGCTTCGGGAGAGCTATTTTCAGGCGACATTTGCTGTTTTACTCTTTGGTCTGCTGGTATTATTCGAATACATGCAAATCATACCCCACTACTGCCTGAGAGGTTTTGTTTCCCATTGCCTGCACCGGGACGGTCCTTACCTTGTCGGTACTTTTTTCGTGTTCGCAACGGCTCTTTATCTGGCAGTATATATGACCAGCTACATAGCCGTCAGGCTCAGGCGTGCCGAGCAGGCCTACAAACAAGCGAATTTAATGCTTGAAGAGAAAGACCGCATAAAGGACGAATATGTTTTGCGCGTGACCCACGATATAAAGGGACATCTGGCGACGATACAAAGCTGCCTTAGGGTTGTTGTGAACCGGATAGTCGGGCCACTTGATGCGCAACATACAGACCTTATCAGCCGTGCTCACAAACGCACAATAAAACTCACCCACTTTGTTAAGAGATTGCTGCAACTGACACAGATGCGACTAAGCAACAATCTGGAAATGGAATCATTCTCGTTGAATAATACCGTACAGAGTGTTGTTGAAACGGTTAAAACGAAAGCCGAAGATAAATCGATAACCTTAACAAGTAATGTCGAGCCATCGGCGGACAGGATATTCGGCAACCAGTTTTCCATTGAAGAAATGCTCACCAATCTTTTGCTCAATTCAATTAAGTACACGCCTGAAAGCGGCACCGTTGAGATAAATACAACAAACCACGGAGAAGGCATACTAGTAGAGGTTGCCGACACGGGTATCGGGATACCGGAAGAGGAACAGAAACAGATATTCGACGAATTCTATCGAGCATCCAATGCAAGAGATGTCGAGCGGGACGGTACCGGGCTGGGATTATCAATAGTAAAACACATAGTGAACAGACACGGCGGGAAAATTGAGGTCGAAAGTAAGAACGGTTGCGGAACGAAATTTAGATTAACTTTGCTGAAGGAAAAGGGAGGACATCGCGGTTTGACCTCCTCAAAGACAGAGAGCTCGACCTCAGGTTAAAAAGCAAAACGATGAAATTTATACGGGGCATATTTAAATCAGGTTTGAATGTATTAAGGCAACTGAACTGGCCGGCAAGGATACTTTTGGTGATTGTTGCAATCGCAGTTGCCAGCACCGGCGCGATTGTTATCACGGGTCAGCCAGGGTTTTGCAATTCATGTCATATTATGAATCCCTATTACGGCAGTTGGGAAAAGTCGAGTCATTCCGAAGTAAACTGTCTCGACTGTCATTTACAACCGGGATTTGCAGGTTATGTAAAGGGTAAGATTAACGGTCTTGCACAAGCTGTTGATTGTATAGTCGGCAGAGTCGGAACCAAGCCAAATGCCACGGTACAGGATAATTCCTGTCTGAGGTCGGAATGCCATAGCACCGAAGAGCTTGTATCAAAGGATATCGATTACCATGGTATTAAATTCACTCATAAAAACCATGTCGCAAAGGATGTTGACGGGATAACAATCTCATGCGGCACTTGCCATAGCCACTTTGCAGGTGATGAACATTTCACTGTGAATAATGATGTATGCTTTACGTGCCATTTTTTAAAGAGTGACGAAAGTAGTAGTAGATTGGTGCAAACCAGTTGCCGGGATTGTCATAAGGTTCCCAGCGAGGTCATCGAGCGTGGATTGGTGACGATTGATCACGCCGAGTATATTACCTACAGCGCAAGTTGCGAAGATTCTTGTCATAAGAAAGAAATCGAAAAGATAAGCGAGGTGGCCGATAGTGTGTGTTTGAACTGTCATAGTTTTGGTAACGAGCAGCAAGCCGATAGCGTTCAGCTGCATGAAACACACACTAATCACGAAAAAGTGGAGTGCTTTGCGTGTCATGGAAAAGTATCGCATGGCCAGACAAAAGTCGCATCAGTATCTGCCATGATGGAGTGCCGGAACTGTCATAGTGATACCCATCAGGTCCAGCGCAGTATTTATACAAATCAACACCCAATGCAGGATGAGAATACAGATCTCGTTCTGAGTCCTATGTTTCTCACGCATGTGGAATGTAACGGATGTCATATTGAGCGAGTAGGAAATAAGTCCGGAACGTTGGACAGCCTCGGAACAGTGGCTAAAGCGGTGCCAAGGGCATGTGACAACTGCCATGAAGAAGGAACCGGACAACGATATGTACCCTTCTGGCAGGGGAAAATCAAGGGTCTGTATGAGAATGTAAGTACAAAGCTTGATAGACTTGAGAAGAAAGCTCAACTTGAAAAAGATGAAAAACAAGCGCAGATACTTCATGACATAATCAAACAGGCCCGACCAATCCTTGAATCAGTATCATCCGATGGGAGCTGGGGTGTTCACAATTTCAAGTATACTGAGGCAATGTTGCTTAAGGCAAATAAGATAATTACCGGAGTACAATAATATTAATTATGAGAACTGAGACTAAATCCAAATATTGTTCAAGAGCGGCAGCGATTGTTTTTATCACAATTGCCGTTCTATCCCTATCAACTAAATATGCCCGGGCATATCCCAAAGGACAACACCACTCATTTCTGAAAGGGCCCTGGGAGCTTGTAGTTCAAATAGGTATGGAAGGGCAGAGTATGTCTTTTCCGATTGCAGTATCTGACGAGAACCATTCGGAAAAACTGGAAAGTATTCTGCCTGTTATGGGGACACCGGTCAAGATCAAACTCAAGCAATATTTACCGGATCTAAAGTGGGAGACTACCGCAGTTGAACATACTTCAGGAGGAATCGTCGCAAAGTTAACAATAAAGGGAGAGGACTTGAAACAGGATGTATGGCTTAGCCATAACGATCCTGCCAGAGAATCAATAACATCCAGCATCGGAGGTGTCGCTATAAAAAAACTCCATGATCCCAATACAGTCGAGAAACTACTTCGAGGGCTGGTTGATGCTAATGCTGTCGGCATTGTGTCGGTTTGGCCTGAGCCTGAGGACCCTAATTTACGGCTCGAGTATGTGGCTAAGCAGGGAGAAACACTCATTGTACCAAAGTCTAAGTATAAACTGAGCTTCATGGACTACGTATCACACTATTCGTTTGATATGAGAACAAAAAAAGTTGTCAACCGACCGGACAAACCGGTTAATCCTGCAATTAAAATAAGTGTCGATGATGGAGAAAATACCTATGAGCAATGGCTTTGGGCAAAGTATCCATCATCTCCTCATAAGAACATGCAGTTTCCATTGCGTATGAAATTTACTGATTTGAAGCTGGGCGGTAGAGATGGCAGATACATCCTTGTTGCAGCATCTGGCTCTGAACCGTGGTTGCTTTTTTCTAAAGAGGGTAAAAATCGAGCAGAAAAAGCTATACTTAACCGACCTTATCCATTTGCGAACAAGCAGTATTCTTTCATTATAGAAAAGGTTTTTGGCCATGCAGTAATTAAAACCGACTGGAAAAACAACTCAGAAAATTTACTGCACCCTGCTGTTGTCGCAGTAGTGGAGTACGATGATACAGTACAACAGGCTGTCTTGGAATTCGATAAGCCTTACCATCATAAAAGTAAGTATGGAACAATGGTGCTTCTTTACAGACGCAAACAAGATTCTGCAAGTAATTGAAAAAGGCGCGGTTACGAAAAGGCCGCCGTATATATTTATGAAAGGAGTGGGATAGATTGATAACCTCGGAAAAGCTTGTTGGTAAGCTCACTATTTTTGTGATTAGTGTATTGGTTTCCGTCGCTGGTGCGGTGGAAAAACCGACTTCGCCTCAGAAGACCTGTGTTACAGAGGAATGTCATTCGGATTACGGCAAAAAAGCTTATGTGCATGGACCAGTCGGTCTTGGTGATTGTAAGTCGTGCCACAAGCTTGTGGATCCTAATGAACATACCTGGCAGTTTGTTCGGAAAGGCAAAGACCTCTGCGAATACTGCCATTTGGGGCAGACAACAAAAAAGATTGTCCATGGGCCCCTGAAGACGGGTGATTGTTTGCAATGCCATGATCCACACAGCAGCGACAACAAGTTTTTGCTCCCCAAGAAAACAGTATCTGCTCATTGCCAGGATTGCCACCAGACCGGCAAAGACCTTAAATTCCCTCATGGGCCGGTGGCAGTCGGAGAGTGTACGATTTGTCATGATTCCCATTCCTCAGATTATGAAAGTTTATTGACCACCGAACCCGGCGAGCTTTGTTTTTCCTGTCACGTAGTAACAAAAGACGAGTTAAGTAAATTTGAATTCATCCACGAGCCGGCAAAGGATCACTGTGTAGGCTGCCACGATCCGCACGGGGCTGACAACTCAAAGATGGTTAAGGACGTCGCACCCTTCATGTGCTATAAATGTCACAAGGATATAGAGAAAGTGGCCGAAGAATCCGATTACCAACACAGCGTTGTGGCCGAGGTTGATGGCTGTATGCAATGTCATACTCCTCATGCTTCGACAGTAAAATTCCTGCTGAAAAAAGATGCGACTTCTTTATGTATGACGTGCCACGATAAGCCTCAGAAGATAAGCAACAATGAAGTTCTACCGGCTTTTACCGAGGAGATCAAAGGTAAGAAGTCTCTTCACGGACCTGTTGCCCAGAATGATTGCAGCGGGTGTCATGTTACGCACGGCAGCCAGTATTTTCATCTTTTGGCAAAAGAGTATCCTCCAATTTTCTATTCTCCTTTCTCAGAGAAAAACTATGATCTATGTTTTGGGTGTCATCAAAAAAGCCTGGTGCGGGATGCCAAGACAGTTGACCTGACAGATTTCAGAAATGGAAACGTCAATCTTCATTACCTCCATGTCAATAAGGAACGTCGAGGCAGGACCTGCCGGGCCTGTCATGAGACACATGCGAGCAACTTACCAAAGCACATTCGCAAGAGTGTTCCTTATGGAATTTGGGATCTCCCCGTGGGATTTACCAAAACAGAAACCGGCGGTACGTGCAAATCGGGCTGTCACCTGCCTAAGGACTACGACAGGATAAATGCCGTGGACTATTCTGTGCCATCAGCACCGGCAGTAAGCTCGGAAAAGGATACACCTCAAAAGGCTAAGGATGAAGAGAAGCAGTCAGATGAGAAAAAAGTGTAACGTACTCATATGGAAAGTCTCCATACTTGCAGCAGTGCAATTTTTATTGTGTGTAGCGGTGGCTAACGGGCAGCGCAGGCTTGGCATTGGTGAAAAAGTGTCGGAGTTTTCAGCGACCGATGTAAACGAACAGGTATTCGAATACAAGCATGGGGGAGGGAAAGTGTTGATGGTTGTCTTTTTATCAGGGCGTCAAAAGCGCTCGGCCAGGGCAGCAGTTGACATTGAGCGGATTATCAACAAGCTCGGTGCCAATGCAAAGCGATTGGACGTGGCAATTGCGGTTGATGACCCTAACGCCGGTTCCATTTTTCAATCGAAGCCAAAAGAATCGGCGACAGGAGTTCACATTCTCTTGGATACCGAATACAAGTTGTGGGGCAAGTTTGGCATAATCGTAATACCGACCGTGATAATCTCTGACACAAACGACACAGTACTGTGGGTAAAGGCCGGGTATGGGTCCGATTTTGCACCTGTGATACAGGCTCGTTTGAATCAGGCGCTGGGCATTGCGCAGGAGATTGATCCGAACGATGCGGGCCAGGTGAAAACTGTACAAAACACCACGGTTACAGCTCGTATTAAGAGGCATTTACAAATGGCGAAGATACTTTTGCAGAAGGGACGGCATGAATTAGCCATCAGCGAGATAAAAAAAGCAAAAGAGATAGACCCTAATTCTGTTGAAGTTAGGCTTGAACTTGGCGAACTCTTGTGTGGGATTAATCAAGGCAAAGAAGCCTTGGAAGTTATTGACAAGATTAATACTACTAAAAAAGCGGAAAAGGCAAGAGCGCTTTTGATATCCGGTTGGGCAAAGCGTCAAATGGGAGAGCTTGATGCAGCCGAAGGATTTTTGCTTGAAGCAACAACGCTTGATTCAAAGTCCGGTCGTGGCTTTTTTGAATTAGGCAAAGTCTATCAGGCAAAGGGGGAAGTTGAGAAGGCTATGAAGGCTTATTATAGTGCTCTTTCGCAGGTTTTTTCTGAAAAGGCGGATACAAATCTTTCTCATCAATAGTAATAGCAATAGCTGTTTATTATCAGTTTTGAGAAAAATAACAAATTCCTTATAATTAAGAGGCAGACTTCACATTTTTTATTAAGCCATAAATAATTATACTACAACAAGTTACATTCCTTTCCTTTCTTTCGAGCAGCATCTTATTGGAACCAGGCACGGTCCTTGCTTCTTTATATTTTGATGGTTTAGGTCGTGTGTATCTGAACAGGTGAATATAAGAAGGTTTTTGGAGGTAATTGTTATGAAGTTAAAGATACAAATTTTTATCATTGCTGTGTTGGCAATGGCTATGTCTGCTCCGCTATGGGCGCTTCACACTGACGGTGGTTGTGCAGGTTGTCATGCGGCGCATAATTCGGATGACCCCTGCACTCCTTTCACCGGCGATCCTCAAATTCCGTTGTGGAAGGGTGTGCTTGCACCAGGTGCCGGTTTTACTCCCTACGATTCGCCTACTTTGGATGCTGCTGATGTTGGCCAGCCTGATGGGGATTCGCTGGTGTGCCTTAGCTGTCATGATGGAACTACACAAAGTACTGCTGTTACAAATATTTCAGGTAGCAATAACATGGGAAGGGACTTGACGGACGACCATCCAATTTCGTTTCAGTACACTGCTACGCTGCCGGCAAATGAAATTGGCGACGGACTTTTCGATCCCACAACCACGAATGTTCCTTCCTTGGGTGGCACTATTACAGCAAAGATGCTTGATAGTAACAACAAGATGCAATGTACAAGCTGTCATGATGTGCACGAGCAACATAATCTTATGGCGTTACGCATAACTAACACTACCGGCGGTTTATGCAAGACCTGCCACAATAAATAGTTATTCGATAAAAGTTCTTATAGTGGTCAAGTAAAATATTTAGACTTGTTCTGTTGTAAGAAACTTAGCTTGGTCCGATGGAGCATTTTTGAAGGGATTCATCGGACCATGTTTTTATATAATAAGCGAATCTGTGGGGTGTTTTATTTCGATATATGATTTCTATTATTATCGGTTTTTATTGTTCATAATGGTGTGATTAGCTAAAGGAAACACAAATTAATGGAATGTGGTAGTATATAGACGAAACAAAGTATATGAAAACTTATAATTTCTTGCTATATAGTTGTTTATCTGTTGTTTGTGCGATCTGGACGGTATGCGTATTTTGCGGTTGTCAGCAGGCCGAGGTTAAGCCTCAAGTAGAAGAGATATTTGAACCTGTGTTCTTTCCACCGTTTCCCGATAAGCCAAGGCTTCAGTTCCTGACATCATTTTCTTCGCTTGAGGAGAATGTGGGTGATGTGGCCAAGCCCGGTTGGTTTGAGGAATTTGTAGTCGGTACAGAGGAAGAACAAAAGCGAGCGCTTATTGTCAAGCCCTATGGGACGGTTGTGTACGATGGAAAGCTATATGTATGCGATATAGCAAGAGGAGTGTTAGTGATAGATATTAAGAATCAAACACATAGTTACCTAACGAAGGATCGCCGGCTTAGCAATCCGGTAAGTATCTGGATTGATGATGGGATTAAATACGTAACCGACCCCAAGGCCCCTGGTATATTTGTTTTTGACAAAAGTGATAAATTAACCGCAATCTTTGGCAGAGACTCTGGAATTGTTCCTTTGGGTGTAGCTGTACGCGGGCGGAGATGCTATGTGACAGACCAGAAAAGCAGGCAGGTTATTGTTCTGGACAAGGTCACAGGTGAGGAGATTACCCGCATAGGTAAGCGTATTCCCGATGGCATGGGATTGTTGGGTGATAAGAAAGCCCAGTTCAGACTCATTGGTGATATAACGCTTGATAAAGAAGGTAATTTGTATGTTACCGACAGAGTGACTGCGCAAATATCAAAGTTTGATGCAGAAGGCAGTTTTGTACGAACCTATGGCCAGATGGGCGATGCTATTGCGAGTTTTGTCAGACCTAAAGGTATAGCTGTTGACAGGGAAAACAGGATATGGGTGGTGGATGCCGGAACGCATGTCTGCAAAATATATAATGATGAGGGTCGTTTGCTGCTTTATTTTGGTATGGTGGGTAATCGTCCGGGGATGATGTATGTGCCGGCGACTGTTACTTTAGATTATGATAATGTAGATTTGTTCCAGGAATATGCCGTAGAAGGAGCGAAATTGGAGTTTCTCGTTATAGTGACGAACCAATATGGCGCTCACAAGGTAAGCGTGTTCGGTTTTGGAAGTTTCCCTTTGCAGGAGAAGGCAAAAGAAGATGCAAAAAGACTTGATTTAGTCAACAAACCGGATCAGGAAGCACAAGTGGGGACCAGTTCTGAGCCGGGGAAGGAGGAGCAATAGTTTTAAGATTACTGGATTTGGCGAAAGCAGTCAAATTAAAGGAACTCCGTGTTGTGTTTTCTCATGGGAGTTTTAAAGCTGTTGTATTAATAATATTAAGTGTCATATTAACAACACTCTTAAGCTGCGATGAAGCCCGGAGACATAAGACTTTGACTTTTTTTTTCGATGGCGTCCCGCCGATTGAAGGCCAGGATGTTAATGATGTAAACTCTCCTGATAAAGGTGAGCGGCAGTTGCCACAGGGAAATGTGCCGGCATTGATTGTGCATGAACCGAGTAAAATATGTGCAAATTGTCATGATATGACTAAGAAGCCCAGGTGGGCAACGCCGGAGTTTGTGAAAGAGCCGTTACAGTTATGTTATGACTGCCATCCCGGTAGTAATTATTCCGGTTCTATTGATTATGTGCATGGACCTGTTGCGATTGGTGATTGTATGCGCTGTCATAATCCACATAGAAGTAAGCAAAAGTATTTAATGAAACTGCCTGTGCCGGATGTATGCTATCAATGTCATGAGAAAGCGGACACTGAATCAATTGCTGACCATTCGGGAGAGTTGTTGTCCGAATGTCTTGAATGCCATGTAGGGCATTCAAGTTCGGAAAGAGGTCTTTTGAGAAAGGACTGGAATGCAGACACGAATTCAGACCCTAATGCAGACGCGAATGAAGACACCAGATCGAGAGTAGGTGATGAACTGTTAATGTTATTGCGAGATGATATTTAGTGTGGTTAGACGATTATTATGCTTAAGATATGTTTGTTGTTTTGCTTTTATCTTTTGGATTATGGCATTTCTAACAGGCTGTCAGGTAAATGTTGGGGGGAAGCAGAGGCCTCTTATTTTGCATGAACCAGTCAAGGGAGAACTGGAATTTGTGGCAGAAAACCGAACAGATGAACATAAGTCGCCGGGAATCACCCGTAAAAGCACTTCGAAAGTGTTTGAGGAAAGAGTAAGAGTCGAGACAACAGGAAACATGTATCATCCTAATTTTTTGTTGTATAGTGCCGGCCTCGGCTTAGGTCTTTCTCAGCAAAGCCTTTCTTCTGATATAGTATCTGAAAGGACAAATGCTACGCTTAATGATTACGATTTAAATGTTCGCATGCTTCAAAAGAAATCTCATCCTGTGACACTTTACACAAAGAAGTCACAGAATTTGATTCCCAGGCAGTTTCTTGGTTCGATGAAGAGTGATACTGAGAGTTCAGGTGTTTCTTTAGGTTTGGGATTAAAAGAATGGCCCATGAGGTTCCAATACAGCTCTTCAGAAAGCAGCCAGAATGCGTTGGCCTCGGTAGCAAAGGACTTTTTCAGCAGAAAAGATGAACGATTCAGGTATTTTCTGAATCATAATTTCAGCAACTTATCACGTTTAAGCTTTGAATTTGAAAGAAATGAGATATCCCAGCGCAACGTGAGTTTCTCGTCGGATGTAAAAGATCAATTCTATATGACCAGGCATAGTTTGATTTTCGGAAAAGACGAACAGCACAGGCTTGGTTCTTTTGTAAGATATTTTGACCGATCTGATCCATTCGATCAAACGAATCTGCAATGGAATGAAGATTTAAGGTTACAGCATTCATCGACTTTGTTGACAAATTACAGGTTCTCCTTCGCGGAGCGCAAACGTGGTGCATTCGGCACCCAATCTGAATTCGAGGATCAGACAATTCAAGGCCGGGCTGGTTTTGAACACAGGTTATTTGAAAGTCTGATTACAACCGGAGGTATTTTTGCTTCTGAATCCGAGTTTGGAAGTGGTGATAAAGTGAAACCTACGCAGAAAGGCGGGGACTTAGCGTTTAATTACCAAAAGAAGAATCCCTGGGGCAGGTTGATAAGTTCATACTCGATATCTTCTATGAATGTTGAGCAATCGGGGGGTAGTGGTACAGGATTCGCGATAGATGAGTCGCATGTTGTTCCAACCGGAGCAGTTACTATAGTAGAGCTTGACAGAGTAAATATTGATATTACGAGCATAACAGTTAAAGACGGCAATGGAGTTCCTTTTCAGAATGAGGACTATACAATTTCAGAGGTAAATGGAAGAGTAATGCTGAATCTTATAACTGTAGGCACGGTAGTACCGCCAAATTTCTCACCTGGCCAGGAATTTTTCGTGGATTACAGTTTTTTTATTGAGCCGGAAAGAAAAGAGGATATACTTCGCCAGAATTTCACAATAAAGGAGCAGTTCAACAACGGCTTGTCATTGTACTACAGGCATAATCGGCAGGATGAGAAAGTCAAATCAACCTTAACGGAGATTATACCCGATGAGCATAGGAATAATACGTTCGGCATAGACTATATTAGCAATGGTCTTATGATACAGGCTGAACAAAGCAAAATGGACTCAACGTATATTTCTTCAACGAGTAAACGGCTTATGGCAAGCTATAGTTGGAAAATAAATCCCGACACCAGAGCAACCGTACGAGCTTTCAATCACTGGCTGGATTTCGGCGAGCCGGATCCGCGAGATGTCTCACTTTTCAGTTCAGGTGGGGAAATCTTCAGCAGGTTAACAGATAGGCTCAGTATCTCGACACGTCTCGATTACAGGGATGAGGACGATACCAGATTTGGCATCACGAGGGGATTTCAGATAAATTCTGAATTAGAATATAACTATCGACAGTTGAGAATTTACGCAGGCTTGGAATTGAATTTTCTTAAACAAGGAGGTGTTGAGTCCAATAGTGACTTTTTTTATATTCGCTTAAAAAGGCTATTCTGATTTAAGCAAGAAAACATATAATAAACATGAAAAAGAAAATGTATAAAAAACATCTTATTTGTGCAACATTATATATCCTGGGTTTTGCATTACTTTTTTGCACCGGATGCAACAAGCCTTATGGAGAGTTATTCCCTGCCATTGAAACACCTCTTGTCTGGCCTGAGCCACCGGATAAGCCTCGTATAAGATTTGTTGGCACGCTATCAACTGAAAATGATTTGAACAAAGAAGTGTCATGGCCGGAAGGTATGGTTGAGTTGATTTTCGGCAAGAGAGACATAGGTGTTTTATTAAATCCGTATGCTGTTGTAATAGATGAACAAGACAATATGTTTGTTGTAGACACTGCAGGTGGGGTAATACATGTTTTTTGTCTGAACACACGTGATTATAATCAATTTTCAGCTCTTGTTGGAAATGAAACACTGATAATGCCGGTTGCTTTAACGATAGTTGACAAGAACATTTATGTTGTAGACAGCGTATTGCATAAAATTTGCGTTTTTGGCCGAAACGGCAAATTCAAATTTTCCTTCGGTTCAGAGCATTTAAAGAGGCCATCAGGCATTGCGTATGATGTGGAAAAACAGAAGCTGTATATATCAGATACGGCGGCCCATTCAATAAATGTTTTTAATAAGGACGGTGATTTTAAGTATAATATTGGGGCAAGAGGATTGGACCCGGGCCTGTTTAACTTCCCGACGCACCTTTGGGTAGACAAGTCAGGTCAATTATATGTCAGTGATACATTGAACTACAGGATTCAGATATTCTCCAATGATGGGACTTTCTTGAAGATGTTTGGCAAGCACGGAAACCGTCCCGGCAACTTTGCTCATCCCAGCGGGATTGCAACCGACAGTTTTGGTCATATCTATGTTACGGACCGACAGTATGAGAATGTTCAGGTTTTTGATAACAACGGACGGATACTAATGGCGTTTGGTAAAGAAGGTAATGAATTTGGCGAGTTTTGGCTGCCGGCGGGTATTTATATAGACAGTCATGACAGGATTTATATTGCCGACTCATTTAATAAACGGCTCCAGGTGTTTGAGCTGATTGAGGGTGCAGAGAAATGAAAATCAGATTTATTGAGATGATGAGTGTGTTCTTAATTATGATACAGTTACACTCTTCAGTTGCGGCTCGAATACAAGGTTCGCCGCATGATCTATCAGCATTGAGTGGACGAGATGTGTGCGGATTTTGTCATACTCCACATGAAGCACGGCCGCGAACTCCTACGTGGAGTCATAAACTCTCCGATGCTGTTTATACGATATATCAAAGTTCATCATTAGAGGCAAAGGTTGGCCAGCCAACTGGTTCGAGTAAACTATGTCTGAGTTGTCACGATGGAACTGTCGCATTGACACATACATCAAAGGGTGGTTCGGCGGGTGTTTTCATAACGCCGGGTTCGGCAAATCTGGGTACGGATTTATCAGATGATCATCCTATTAGTTTCATTTATTCTGAGGTCTTATCAGTAGAAGATGTTCAAATACGACCGCCTTCAACATTGCCCGAACAACTTCGGCTGGATAGTTCAAATGAGCTTCAATGCACAACTTGCCATAACGCCCATGATAATCAGAATGGCAAGTTTTTGGTTATGCCCAATTTACGATCGCAGATGTGTACAAGCTGTCATAATTTGTCCGGCTGGAGAAATTCAATCCATGAGAGTTCGACGGCGATAACGATTGGTTCAAAAGACAAATATCTGAAAGAAAGCGAATATCATACTGTCGCAGATAATGGCTGCTTATGCTGCCACAAACCTCACTCAGCAGGAGGGCATGAGCGTCTTCTTCATTATGATAAATCTGAAGATAATTGTTTGAACTGTCATGATGGTTCAGTGGCACGCACAAATCTACGAGTCGACCTTTCCAAACCGAGTCGCCACGATGTGATCAGATATAAAGGCGTTCATGATCTGAAAGAAACACCTATGACAACGGCAATGCATGTTGAATGTGTTGATTGTCACAATCCCCACGCCACCCAAGATGTGCAGACTCAAGCTCCGTTTGTGCCTGGTTCTATGCGTGATGTTACCGGTGTGACAGCGTCCGGAGCAGTCACGGAAAAGGTTCAATATGAATATGAAGTGTGTTTTAAGTGCCATGCTGATAATCCAAACCGGATTGAGTCGAGGATTACGCGGCAGATAACGCAGGCCAACACACGGTTGGAGTTTGATCCGTCCAATCCTTCCTTTCATCCGGTTGTTTCGCCAGGTGTGAATCTAAACGTTCCAAGCCTGAGATCGCCAATGGAGATTTCAAGCATGATATACTGTACGAGCTGTCATAGTTCGGATAGCGCAACAGGTACGAAAGGCCCTCATGGGTCCAATTATCCAAATCTTCTTGCCTATCGCTATGAGACATCCGACTTTACACAAGAGAGCGAGTTTTCATATGAACTTTGTTATAAATGTCATAGCCGTAATAGTATTCTTAATGATGAAAGTTTTTCAAAACATAATAAACATTTGATGGAGGAAATTCCATGTTCGGCATGTCACGACGCACATGGTATTAGTTCTGCGCAGGGAACGCAGAGCAGGAATAGCCATTTGATAAATTTTGATATATCCATTGTTAATCCGGATTCGACTACCGGACGCCTTGAGTTTGAAGATTTGGGTGTATTTCATGGGCAATGTTATTTGGAGTGTCATGGTAAAGAGCATTCACCGCTTTCTTATTAAGGCTGAAAGGGTTAAACTATTTTAGCTTGGATCCGGGTAGCTCTCTCTAAGAGCATATTGTTTTAAGCAGCATTGTAATTATGGTCAAAAAATGTTAAAAGTGACAGGAGTAGATTTATGAAAACGAAAACAATAGTGAAGACTATTATTGGAGTGGTACTGATTGGGGGGGGCATGACATATTTTGTTTTTCATGCTATGCAGTCTTCCTGGTCGTATTATTACTCTGTTGATGACTTTTCGGACGATAGTCCCACCGTTAAGAATCAATCGCTAAGAATTTACGGTAGAGTTAAACAGGGTAGTATAGTTCGTGATTTACAAAAGGTGACCCTGAATTTTACACTGACTGGTTCCAAGGCTGAGCTGCCGGTCCAATATAAAGGCTCGGTTCCTGATAATTTTGCTGAAGACAGGGAAGTGGTCGTCGAGGGCCGGCTGGACACAACCGGAATATTTCAGGCAGATATGCTCATGACAAAGTGTGAATCGAAGTACAAGGCGAAAGTGGATTAAATTATGGCTGAACTGGGACATTTTGCTCTGCTTCTTGGTCTTTTTTTAAGCGGTTATGCAGTTTTGGCTGACTTGTTGGGGGCATGGCGAAAAGATATTGGCTCGATCGAGAGTGGACGCAATGCCACCATTGCTTCTCTTACATGCCTTACTGTTTCGATGGTAGCTCTCTGGCTTTTGATTGTTGGTGGTGATTTTGGCGTCAGTTACGTGGCGGAGCATACCTCGAAAGACTTACCAATTGCATACAGAATAAGTGCGCTGTGGGCTGGCGCCAGCGGGTCATTGCTGCTTTGGTTATGGTTGCAGGTAGGTTTTGCTGTACTACTATTTTGTAGGCTTGATGCGACAAAAAGAATTTTTGCTGCAACGGCCAGAGCTGCTGTAAATGTGGTTTCGGTTTTCTTTTTGCTCGTTTTGGTGTTCGATAAAAATCCATTTGCTTTATCAGTTGTAGCCCCTGCTGATGGTGCAGGACTCAATCCACTCTTACAGCATCCGGCAATGGTTTTGCATCCTCCGACACTGTTTATTGGATATGCAGCATTCGCAATCCCTTTTGCATGGGCTATTGCTTCACTGGCCAGTCATGGCAAGCAGGACGAATTTGATCTTTTCAAGCAGGCCCGTAACTGGATATTGCTGGCCTGGCTTTTTTTGACGATTGGTATTGTACTTGGCTCTTGGTGGGCTTACGAGGAGCTTGGCTGGGGAGGCTATTGGGCCTGGGATCCCGTGGAGAATTCCTCACTGATGCCCTGGCTCACAGCAACGGCGCTACTTCACTGCTCCAGGGCCTACAAGCCACGAACTTCAATCTCCGTATGGTTGACAATACTTAGTCTGGCCACTTTCAGCTTATGCATTTTCGGGACTTTTCTTACAAGATACGGATTGGTTTCGAGCGTTCATGCATTTCCCGAGCCTGGACTTGGGATTCTGTTTCTGGTTTTACTGGTCGTTATATGGATTTTAACGGTGCTATTGTTTTGGCGTGCGCATAAGTGCAGCGACCTCATCCTGGCTGGTTCTGCAAGGCCGGGTAGTAGATTTATAACTTTAAATAACTGGCTTTTGGTATTGCTGACCTTCGTTATCTTTGTTGGTACTTTGTTTCCGTTCTTTAGTGGGTTTTTTACCCGGCAAAAAATCAGTCTTAAACCGGATTATTTCACAAAAATTACTGCCCCCGGCGGTTTAGTTCTTTTGCTTTTGTTATGTGTCTGTCCTTATATTTCCCGATATGGTATCAGAAAAAGCTGGCAAACAATCGGTGCGGTTCTTGTGGCGGCAGCAGCCTTGGTAAGTTGGTTTTTTACTCATAAACTACCCATTCCCTTTTTTATCATTTGTGGTTTTGCTATGCTCAATCTGGCAGGCGATTTTATCAATAGATACATAAAAAGTCGAGGCAGAGGCAATAAGGCTGTGCCTCCGCTAAATCTGCGGTGGTACGGTGCAAGAATTGTGCATATTGGGGTAGTGTTAGCCTTTATCGGTATGGCCGGCTCTGAAGGGTATGATATTGAGAAACAAGTTGCTTTAAAACGTAATGAGAAAATTAAGGTGGCGGGATTTGATATAACATTTAACAATCTTAAAGCTGACCACGGCTCAACCTTCACGGCTGTCACGGCGGATTTGTTAGTTCATAAGGGCGATGAATTGATAGCACAACTGCATCCTTCTCAGGCATATTACAACCGATCTGATAAGCGCACCAGTGAGGTTGACATCAAAAGAACCCTTGCTTACGATTTGTACGTGGCCCTTACCCAGGTAGATAGCAGTAAGGATTTGATAAATCTTAATGTTCTTATCAAGCCGCTGATTAATTGGATTTGGATTGGCAGCGTTGTGTCGATCCTGGGGGCAACACTTGTGTTAATTTCCTTTTACAGGCGAAGAACTACTGTATTACAAAGTGAGGACAAGGCCGTATAATGAGTTATTTGAAGTGGATATTATTAGGTGTGTGTGTATTATTTATAGTCTTGCCGCTTCTTGCAAAACGGTCTGACAATAAGGAATAGATAAGGGTAGAGACATTTGAAATATATTATTGTATCAGTTTTAGCGTTGTATTTTTCATCGCATATTTGTCTTGCTGACGAAGCGACTATGACTGCATCAAAAGGGGTAGTGGTCGTAGAAGTAACTAATGGAACGGCAAATGGCGCTGATGTATCCGGTGATGAGGTCATTGTTGGAATATTCGAAAACAGTCAATTGCTTTATAGCTTAAACGGTGAGGTTGCTGCTGACGGCAAAGCTGTTTTCGAGGATGTGCCTATCGGTGATAATATTGTTGCTTTAGCTCGTGCAAAGCATCAGGACATGATGTTTAATGGGCGGCCTGTTGTACTAAAACCGACGGAAGATAGGCACTTGGCCCATGTTGAGGTTTATGATGTGTCTTGGGACAAGTCACATCTTTCTGTGGGAACACACCACATTATTATAAAAGCCCGTTCAGAATATCTCGAGATATCAGAGTATTTGCAACTTAGGAACTCTTCGGATATGGCTGTGATTTCAAAACAAAAAGACAGCCGGGACAGAGAGATTATTTTGGAAATAATGCTTCCTGAAGGATTTAAAAACTTAAAAGCCACAAGCTATTTTGAAGAGAATGCACTGGTTGTTACTGAGCAGGGCTTTTATGATACGATGGCAGTACCGCCTGGTGAGTATCAAGCCAATTTCTCATATACTCTTGACATTTCTTCGAGTACTATGGATTTTGTCAAAGGCATTTCGTTGCCGACATCCAACCTTATAGTTTTTGCCGAATTGGGCCAGGCTAAGCTTCGTGGTCTCGGCGAAGCGGATAACCAAGTTACTAATGCAAGCGGTGCACCAATGAAGTATTATCAACTCAGTAACCTGGCTCCGGCGGAAGAAGTAGCTTTCCAGATTGTGGGTTTTAATGTAAGTACATCCGGTTTGACTACATGGTTGATCTTATCATTGACATTTGGTGCTCTCGTGGTTTTGGTTGTTCTGAGGCTGCGCCCAAAGATCGCTGACTCGTGAGAACATTAAGCTTTCATTTTTGAACACTATGGACGAAAGAATGCAGGAAAACAGGGCCACAAACGCTGTCATAAGTATCAGTGGGGTAAGCAAAGCTTTCTCAGCGAGGTTGGTCTTGAAAAATATAGACCTTCAGATATGCAGTGCACATTCGGTTTGCTTGTGTGGTGTTAATGGTGTTGGTAAGAGCACATTGCTTCGTATAATTACGGGTCTTTTACAGCCGGATAAAGGCGTTATCCGGATTTGTGGATATAACGTCGGCAGGGATCCGGAGAAAGCCAAGCCGCAACTTGGTGTAATATCACACAAGAGTATGGTATATCCCAATTTAACGGCTATTGAAAATCTTTCTTTTTTCGCCAATCTTTATGGTGTAAAAGACAGCACAACCCGAATCGATAAACTTCTTCATGATGTTGGGCTTTTCTCCTATAGATATGACAGGGCAGGCACGCTTTCTCGTGGGCTGCTTCAGCGACTGGCAATCGCCCGGGCCCTGGTTCATCGGCCGAGCGTATTACTGGCAGATGAACCCTTTACCGGTCTGGACGGCGAAGCCTGCCAACATCTTATTTCAGTCTTATCTGATTTTGTCAGGAACGATGGGACAATATTGATGACAACCCATGATACAAAGGTTGGGCTGAAGTGTTGTGATCGTGTCTTAGTTCTGGATAAAAGCAGCCTGATTTTTGACGCGATGAAACCTGATATAGATACCGATAGCTTTGCTCAGGATTACCTGTCTTATGCGAGGGCCAGGATATGAACTATTTCTGGTTAAGTTTTAAGGCTATCTTTGTTAAGGATATTATTACTGAACTCAGGGCCAAACAAGTCCTTCCGACGATGATTGTTCTTGGAATGCTTATTGTTTGGATTTTGCGCATAGTATCCGAGGCGGCATCCATACAGGAGTCTGTTATGGGGCCTGCTGCGTTATGGATAGCGTTTTTGTTTGCCGGTCTTTTGGCCCAGGAAAGGTCCTTTGCAGTCGAACAGCAACAAAATTGCATTAACGCGTTATTGCTGGCTCCTGTTGATGTAGGAACAATATTTTTGTCTAAGCTGTTTGTCAATGTTGTGATGCTTTGTATTTTTGAAATTATCATTGTACCTGTTGTTATCTTGTCTTTTCAGCTTAAGCCCCCGGATAGTTGGCTTTCATTGATAGCTGTCTTGTTATTAGGTAATATCGGGATATCCAGCATAGGGACATTGTTTTCAGCGACCGTCCAGTTCAGCAGCTCGCTTCTGAGCATTATTGTACTTGTGGTATTGATGCCGATGATGATACCTGCGACGTTCGCGCTGCTTTTACTTTTTGGAGCCATTCCAGAGCAGCTTGCAGGGACAGGGGCTTTGGCTTTTGTGGGAGATTTCAAAACGGCAGTTGGTTACCTGGCCGCCTTTGATGTAGTGTTTACTGCTGCCGGCTGGCTGCTTTTCGGATTTGTAGTGCAGGAATAGGAGAAGCAATATGCGGCGTATTTTATTGTTATTAACGGTTGCTCTTTTGTTGATATCGACATGGATGGCGTTTACAGTTGGCCAGGTTGTGCCGGAAGAAAAGAACATTACTGTCGAGAAGAACATTGTTTATGTTCACGTTCCCAGTGCTATTTGTTCGACCTTATGTTTTCTGGTATTGTTTGTTGCCGCAATATGTTATCTTGTAACAAATAAGCCGATATGGGATTATATCGGTGCTGCTTCTGCTGAGGTTGCATTGGTATTTACAACAGTTCTAAATGCCACCGGTTCGATATTCTCGCGTCCGTTCTGGAACACGTGGTGGACACCCAGCCCGAGGCTGATAAGCTCAGCCATTTTGTGGTTTCTTTGCGTCGCTTATCTTATATTGCGGGCAAATATTCAAAACCCGCGATACCGGGCGCGCATCTGTGCAGTGTTTGGCATAATAGCTTTCCTTGATGTACCCATGATTTTTATCACGGCCCGTCTGATGGCGGATCAGCATATTGACAACGTTAAATTTGAATCGGCGTTGCAGAAAGCGTCATTCGGCCTGAGCATCTTAAGTATTGCCTTATTGGGAGCTCTGCTCATCTGGATAAAGACGGATATATTGAAAAGCAAAGCAGAATTTGAAAACGAATTAACCTAATAGTGGAGACAGTTTTATGTTTTATCTTTGTCTTGCAGTTTCGGTCGCATGGCTTGTTTATTTTGTATACTTATTTATTCTGGATCGCCAGGTACGGGACCTTCGCAAAAGGCTGGATGCCCGGACGTCGGACTCCTGAGAATCTTGGATGTAGTATGGTCTGGTATGATTCTCGTCAGCCGTGGCAGGAGTGTTTAGTATCATGAATATGGGGGATGGCCTTATAATCTTTTGATTCACAACTTGTCTCATTTGTGAGAATTATATATTGGGTACGTCTTACAAACGGGAATGATGGGCCTAAAAACTTTTAAAGAGGCAGACTTTTTTTATCTTTCTCCTGCCCTATCGTCTTGAGTAGCAAATACTTACGGCGTTGTATCTTGCTCGGACCTCAAAAGTTCAATTCTGGCACGCAGATTGCCACCTGATTAGTTGGTGGACGGTATAGTTCTGTGTTAACCGCTTTTTGTGACGGCAAAAAGTTGTAAGGTCGTAGGTTTTATAATCCTTGTGATAGTGGTGACTTATTTAGTCCCGAAGATGTGTGATTAATGTGGATTGATATGGATTTCAGTAAGACACAATTCAGAGCAGCTCGCGTCCGTTTTACGACCATAATGGTTATTGTCCTGATTTTGGTGGTTTTAAGAGCAGGACCATTGGGTTTTTTACCCGGCCTGGATGATGTGTCCAGTCAGGCTTATGCCAAACCAGTCAGTATTGAAGGTAATATTTGCGGTAGTAGTAGAATTGGTTTCGCAGAATTTGCCGTCCTGGCTTCGCACTGGCTTAGGACGGATTGCAATACTCCCGACTGGTGTGAGGGGGCGGATTTCGATCACAATAACACCGTTGACAGAATTGATCTTAAGATTTTTGCCCGGAGCTGGCTCTGGCACAAGAGCGGAAACTTTTCTGTTCAGAACACCAACAACTACCCCACCCGGCTGGCAATCGGGCTCGACGGCAAGTTCTACGTAAGCGATGCCCAGGCTGGAGCTGTTTTCGTATATAATGCCGGACTCGATCTGATTGGTGTGCTTAAGGGACTCGAAAGTCCCCTCGGTGTTGCAGTTGATGCTGAGGGGAACATATACGTAGGGAACAATAGGCGGGATAATGTTGAGATCTACAGCTGCCGGGGGGCAAAATTAGCAACCGTTGGTGGTGGAATAATCAGGATGCCCAACGACCTGGCCCTGGACCGCGAAGGTAATCTCTTTGTGCTCGATAGTCTGAGCAACACTGTAAGGGTTTACGATCCCAAATACTCGGTTGTACGAAATATCGGCACAAGTGGCGATGGCCAGGGGCAGCTTCGCTCGCCGGTTGCATTGACGATTGCCTATGTCAGCAATGGCACAGGCCAGGAGGTCGGCGAACTCTACGTGGCCGACACGGGACATTCGCTCGTACAGGTCTTTGACCTGCAGGGTAATTTCCTCCGTTCTTTTGGTAGAAAAGTCTCTACGTTTGGTAGCTTCTGGCATGGCAGGTTCGTGAAGTTACAGAGTCTTGCGATTGACAGTCAGGGGCGAATTCATGCGTTAGACTGCTATCTTAACAAGGTACAGATTCTCGACGCTCAGGACGGCACGTTCTTAGGTTCATATCCATCTGGAGAGGAACCGGATCATACTAAATTGCTTTTGGACATTGTGCTTAAAGATCCTAATACGGCGGTGCTGACAGATAGTGAAAACAAGCGATTACAGATATTTCAATATTGAGCAAGGAAACACTGTATTGTATGTATAAGCGATTCATCCATATTATTATTGGATTAGCGATGCTTGCGTTAACGGTCAGTATGGCTCAGGCATTATCCCATAATGATAATAACAACATTAACTGTGTCGACTGTCATTTTGGGCACACAGGTTCCCTTATACCACGAGATGCGGGACAGGAGATTTTATGTAAAACCTGTCATAATCCAACTGACCCCAACGCCGGTCATTTGAGTGATATTGCTCTCCATCCGGTTGATTCGAATACCACAATTATAGATTGCGGTTCCTGCCATGAAATCCACAATAGTACCGATCCACAGACTGCTCTGAACCTGAGTTATGTTAGAGGTAATACCAGCAAATACGTTGCTGGCGCGCTTGAACCGGCACAGTTTGAAATAAGACCGGCTCATTTTGCTTTTAGCTCGTCAAATCCCCCATACAATGGTATCTGCCAGAGCTGTCACATGTCCACCGACAGACACACCAATGACGGGTTTATCGACCATGATCCAAACACTCCCGCTGATAACGACCATGAGGTAGGCGGCAACTGTATATCCTGCCATCCACACACAGACGGTTTTGCCGGAAGCGGTGGAAGCTGTCTTGACTGCCACGGCGAAGTCCAGGATGAAGACCCTGATGATGGGGTTCCTGAAAGGAGAGCTGTCGTAGGTGAATTCGGCCTAACATCACGTCATGTCATGGGCGGCACGGCTAACGATGCCGACTGCGCGGTCTGCCATATGGAGTCGGAAACTGACCATAAAAACGGCTTAATTGACCTGCGCAATCCGGACACCGGCACCGCCCTGACGGGATTCACGCAGTTTACAAGGAATACGAATGTCGATACGCTGGAAACATGGGTCACCGATGTCCAGAACAACTTCTGCATGAAATGTCACGACTCAGGTGGGGCTGCCGCAACCGCAGTTGATTCCAACACTCCGTTACGACCATTCTCGGCGGATGACGGAAGAGATGTCCCCGATGTGTTTGGTCAATTGGATACTGCCAACAACTACCATCACGCCGTTCGCGGGGCCGGCAGCAATCCCTACACGATTTCCAGTGCGAGCAACGGGAGCAATATCACCATGGAGATACCCTGGAACCAGACTTCAACTCATGATCCGATATCCTGCTTCGACTGCCATGTGGCAAACGGCCATGGACACGCCAATCAACGGATGCTTCGCAGCGCTATCGACCTCGACACCATGGAAGCCACAACCAGCCCGGGCAACCTGCCGGCGGGAATGGGGGCCACGGTGGAATCCTTCTGCACGACGTGCCATAAGGCAAGCGTTTACGCCAACTCCAGTGACCCGGAGAGCGTCGGCAGCATATTCGAATACCATGGCGCTGCACAAAATCAGCATAGTGCAGCCAACGGTAATGAACTCGGCTGTATGGGGTGCCACGGCGGCGTAGTGGATTTCAGCGCAGGGGTCGGCAACAACTCATCAAGAGGCAATATCCACGGTGGAAGCTTCACATGGCCAGCGGGCTCATTCTCATCGGGAGTCAACACAGAGCACTTCATCCTCGGAGGCTGGATGAGCGGCTGGATGACCGATGTAGACAAGGGAAATCCGATAGGTGCCTGCAGAGGTGGTGATTGTAATCACCGAAATAGTTCAAAAACTTACTCTCGTTAAGGCTCTGGCCAAACCGCTCCTCAGTTCGTATGATCAATCATATGTCAAGGATGAACACGTGAGCTACGTGACACCAGAACCCCGTTAGGAAGGACCGGCAATGTCGCTGCGATACATCTTATTAACCATCCCGCTGCGTTTTCTTAGTTCTTCAAAACTGGCCCTCGTGCTTGTTCTTATAGTAATTCTGTTTTCACTCGCTGGGGCAGTCCTGCCACAGGAAGGAATGATAGAATCCAAAGACATCGCAGCCTGGCAACAGGAGCACCCGACCCTCACCCGTGCCCTGGAACCTGCTGGCTTTTTCCATGTATTCCAGTCCTGGCCATTTCTGATTACTATTGTTGTTCTTGGAGTAAACACTCTTACGTGCACGGTCCTGCATTTTGTAAAAGATGGAGGCCTTTCTGCTTTGAATGGTCCGAGGGGGATAGAGAAAGGCGGTTTTTTCTTACTGCACCTTAGCTTAATCGTGCTTTTTGCAGGTGGTTTCTGGAGCGCCGCAACAAAACTCGACGGTTATATCGTACTGACTGAAGGACAACGTTTTACCGAACATCATGATAGTTATGTACGACTTGTAGAAGGCCCGCTTC
>JAUWLI010000207.1 GCA_030613765.1 Phycisphaerae bacterium | reverse complement strand
TCTGTCTGTCCTCTTGGAATGTTGGCTGGCTGCAGCTAATATCGAGGAATTCAACGAAGATAACAACATTCGAGGCGTCAGAATTCGGTGAGAATTGAGAATGCCGAGTGTTTTCCTTCGGCAAAAATGGCAAAGGTTGAACGTGTTAAAAGCGAAAGTGAAAGCAATTTGTGAATCAAGGTGAGGTCGGTAGTTTTGCGGAAGTGAACGTATAGGAGCGCTACAGTGGAAGATTATGTGTTTTTATCGAGGCGGGCCCATCAATCACAATTCCTGCGTTGGACAAGAAAGCTATTCCGGGAACCAACACTATAATTAACAATTTATACATCATCATTCTCTTTTCAAAGACATAATTACTTCAAACTAACATGTTCCAAGTCAATTTTTTATCGAGTACTACTGCCTGAAACCATCGCTATTAATCAAGACAATCAGGTGGTACGCCCGGACCAAAACCTGGTTCTTTTACCAGCCAATTTGCAATCAGGATGTTCAAGTCAGTGGGTCCGACACGGTAAAATCCTGTCTTGGCACTACCACCCTGGTCGTGAGCAAAGTCTGCACAGATGCCATTCGGTATCGAAGCAATACCCGGACCAAAAGCTGGCTCTTTCACTAACCAACCGGCAATCAGGATGTTCAAGTCAGTGGGTCCAACCCAGTAGTAACCCGTCTTAACATTTCCACCCTTTAGACCGTCGGCATCGCCGTGGCACTGTCTCGGCCAGCACCAGCAATCGGGATCACCGACAAGCACCCACTCGTCATAGTCCGGCTGGTAACAGTAACATCCCATGCAGGGGTGATATACAACGCAAAGGGGCTCGGGGAAATTCACTTGAACTATCTCGTCCGGATCTTCCATGACCACACCTGTGGGGCCGGCACGGGCGACGTTAGCGCTGATTGTCAGACAAGTGTCATTGTCAACGATGATCGAAACCAGGTCTCCAGTTTGAGTCGGGGCGTTAGGAGAGCCGGGTCCGACAGGAGAATACAGCGAAGCCATCTCGATAGTGATACCGTTACTGTCAAGCCCGGGGAGGGTGCCACTTGGTAAGTCGCTTTGTGGAGCGACTGGTGAGCCGTAGTCAGTCACTTTACCCTGTGCGTCAATCTGGATGGTGCCGGGATGAATATAATAGTCGGAATTAAGGGCGGTTACCTCCACAATATTGGAGTCGTTACCAATCTGAATATCCAGGGCAAATGCACGGACAAGATTTGGCTCCGAGCTTGCATCGTAGCTGATAATGACATCGTTGTTGTACCCAACCTGAACAGCCGAAATGTTCACACTTGCCCACGCCGGGGCGGCGGCAATAAATGCTACAAAGGCAGCAAATCCTGCTATTTTCTTACAGCGGTTTACAAAAGGACGTATAGTTGCCATTTTAATGCTCCTTTCAAAATTTATCGTTTGATGCACAATTGTTCCTTTAAACGATTTTTGTAAGGCAGGCACGATATGAATGACAACAAGATGCGAATTATAATCACAAGCAAGAAATATTAAGATAATTTTCTCTGCCCGCCTTATATCTTCATTGTCTATAATTGTAACACAGGACTGCCTCGTTTTGCAAGAAGTTTTTAGACATTTTCGCAGGCTTTAACGTCTGTTTTACCGCTGATTATAGGTTCGCAAAAGGTCTAACAAACACCTCGCTTTTCCTATCTCAGGGGGCATAAGACTCGGGAATAGGGGGCTTTAGCATATCTTAATCCCGGTTTTGAATTGAGACTTATAGAGACGAAGTTGGTGATTCTACGTGCATTTGGTATGCGTGAGAAGGGGTTTGCAGATGATTAAGCCCTATTGAAGGGAATGGTGTAGTCAATGCGCCAGAAGAGAATAGGATTCGAGTTGTAGGTTTGGTCGTATGCCTGGATTGACTCCAGGGTAATTTGAAAAGTTAATTTGGGAGCGCGGATAGTTTCATTTTTTGACTGGGGTAAATTGCTCCTTTTCCAAATCAAGCATGCCATATCTTGTCAGGTCAACTATCTTATAGAAATATGACAGCTGGGAAAAATCATCCGTTCGCAGTGCTGTGATAGGGACAATGTGTTTTGTGATTTGCAGTTCTTTCAGATTACTGCGTATTAGTTCGGGAGCCATTCCCAATTTCTCACTTAAGACGGGTACTTTGAAACCAGTAATATCGTCTCTGTGATAAAATAAATAGGCGTATGTGAGTTTGCTTTCAGCTGAAAGGTCGGAGGTGTTTACAAGCTTAAGAGTTAGGAGTAAGTCCCCAATTTTAGCGTGTTTAGGGTGTTTAGGGGCTATATTGGCCTCCTTGCGAAGAAAGTCCACAAAATCCCTATATAAGGATAATGTTTTTAACTTCATATTAATTCCCTCGAATGTATTATACAATTGTTAACGTTTACACTCCAACTAAAGTATAAGATTTATTTTCTATGTAAGGCAAATTAGTTGCCCCATTTTATGCCGAAAAGTGACATTTATTTAGACGCCCGATAAGAACGTCTTGATATAACTACAATGGTACCCTAATGTATTCCTTTTTCGTAAAATCCTTGAGCATATCAGTAGTTTCGTAATGGTGATACTACCTTCCGGAATCGGGAGAGGCTACAAATCGGAAATACCTGGTTTGTAGACTGGGGCAAGGGTGGAGGTTTGTAAGAATCGTTGCACAACAGTTGTTTTTAATGGCAAATACCTGATTTTTTGGTGATTTTTAGCAATAATGACTGCACGACCCCCCCAAAAAAACAGTTGCATTCTTACGATGGATTTGGTAATTTAATATAAACGAAAGGCTTAGCAGCGTTGAGTAGTATTTTAATGAAAACCTGATTAAAGCTTTTTATAAAGGAGTAAGGTGATGACAATTCTAAACGTAAGCAGAAAGATTAAAGATGTTAGTTTTTATTGGTCTGTCACACTAATATTTTTTTTGACCATTTTGATTACTACAGAACAGGCCCGGGCGAGGAATCCCTACCGCAAGAATTTCTTCAATGTTTATTCCTCGGCCGAGAGTACGCGAATTGGTACGCTGCCGAGTAACGACAACCATTGTGGAGTCTGTCATAATAATTTCGATGGCGGTGGTGCAAGGAACCTGTACGGGCTGGCCGTCGAAGCAACGGACCGTTCCGAATCGGCGATATTGGGTCTTGACGGTGATGATTCAGACGGCGACGGATTTAGCAACGGAATAGAAATAACCGATACAACCAATTTCAGCAATACACCAACCTTCCCCGGCCTGACTCCTGCAAATGTTGGCAGTGTCTCGAATGTCGACATGTCCGAAATCCAGGACCATCTTGTACCCAGCACAGGCAGCGATGTAATTCCCCCAACTGTTGCGGTCATCGCGCCGAACGGCGGCGAGACCTATGTCGCCAACACTTCTGTTACCGTCCAATGGATAGCCGGTGATGCCAGTGGAATCGCCGGGATTGACCTGTACATTTCATTAGACAACGGAGCGACGTACAAAGCCGTCGCGCTTGGACTGTCTAATACAGGCTCCCATACATGGTTCCCAGCCAACCGCCCGACTACTGAGGCGATTTTCCGTGTCATTGCCATCGACAATGCATTTAATACCGGAGCCGACGAAAGCGATACCGTCTTCACCATCGAATCGCCTCCCGGAGGCATTGCGCCTACCACTCTTAGGGATTTTGATCAACCCGGTAGTCAGCCTTTCGAGGCCGGCATACTCAATCCCCCGGAAGCCTGCGCCGTCTGCCATGGCAATTACGATCCCAATGTCGAGCCGTACGATAATTGGCGAGGCACTATGATGGCACAAGCTTCGCTCGACCCTATTTTCAAAGCCAACATGGTCATCGCCAATCAGGATGCACCCGACTCGGGTGACTTGTGCCTGCGTTGCCATCTTTACAGGGGATGGATGCGAGGGCGCTCCGTGCCTACAGATGGCAGCCAAATGCTCTCCACCGATGAGAGCGGTGTTGCCTGTGATTTCTGTCATCGGCTGGTCGACCCGATTTTTGATCCAACTGAGAATCCGGCTGAGGACGAGGACATTTTAGCTGCACTTATTTTTCCAGCGATTGATTTCGGAAATGGCATGGCAACTATCGACCCCACCGGAGCCCGTCGCGGGCCCTTTATCAATGCTCATACTGGTCATCCGGTTCTTGTATCGCCATTTCACCGTGAAGCAGCCCTTTGCGGAACCTGCCACGATGTAAGCAATCCGGCCTTTGAAAAGGACGGTAACGGCAACTACATGCCCAATGCCTTTGACGCACCTGCCACGGACTTCTCGGCACATACACTCTTACCGGTCGAGCGCACATACAGCGAATGGTTTTATAGCCAGTACAACACTCCCGAAGGTGTATATGCTCCGCAATTTGGTGGTAATAAGGATCATGTCGCTACCTGTCAGGATTGCCATATGCGGGACGTAACGGGCAAGGGCTGTAATTTCGGCACGCCTCCTCTCCGAGACGACCTGCCGCTGCACGACATGACAGGCGGAAGCACCTGGCTTGCTGGATTGTTGCCTACAATGTTCCCGGGCGTTGTCGATCCTGTCGCCATGCAGGCCGGTATCACCCGCGCCAGATACATGCTCCAGAACGCCGCAGACATGACCGTCGTCAAGGAGGGCTCAGATTTGAAGGTCACCGTGACTAATAACTGTGGCCATAAGCTTCCGACCGGGTATCCCGAAGGAAGGCGCATCTGGATTAATGTAAAATTCTATGATGACTCAAATTCACTGATTTCCGAATCCGGTGCATACGACCCGATTACGGGGATTCTATCGCATGACCATGATGCCAAGATTTATGATATAGAGCCTGGAATAGACCCGACTTTGGCCTCGATTCTTGGTCTGCCCTCAGGTCCGTCCTTCCACTTTGTGCTCAACAACAAGGTTTACAAAGATAACAGAATACCACCCCGAGGATTCACTAACGACGCATATGAGGATTTTGGTGGAGCCCCCGTTGCATACAGTTATGCCGACGGGCAATACTGGGACGACACTTACTATGCTATACCGCCAAGCGCAGTTTCCGCCCAGGTCACCCTCTACTACCAGAGTACGAGCAAGGAGTTTGTTGAGTTTTTACGGGATGAAAATACCACCAATAGTGACGGTCTGTATATGTACGAATTGTGGAACAACAATGACAAATGTCCGCCTGAAGTCATGCAGACAGTTTCCATAACTTCTCTATTGCTGGCTGACCTTGATGGTAATGGTGGCGTTGACTTCCTGGACTTGGCAATTTTTGCTTCATACTATGGCAATGATTGTGTCGCTCCTCACTCATGTGGCAACGCGAACCTCGATGGCATCAACGGTATTGACTTCTCCGACCTGGCTATCTTTGTTGACGCCTGGCTCTGGGGCAAATAAGTTTTACATTGTCTTTGGGCCGGTTATGACTGGGATGGTTGATTCAGCACAGCCCATGTGATAGATGTCGTTTTAAGCGCAGCGAAACAATTCTTTTTCTTTAGCCGGAGACGTCTATTGATCATACGGGCGATTGTAGAAATGCGGACAGATATTGACACGACAGTAGATTTAATCCGTAAGTATCCACATTTTCAGCGTTTATGGCCGCTGGGTCTTTACAAAGGGCCCCAAAAAAGTTGCAATATGGATGAGATAGTAGTATGTTTTGGTATTACAAGGCTTGATTGTGAAGCCAGACGCTTTATATGGGAAATGACGGGTGAGAATATTTTCCAGGTTGTTTTGTTGGAAATCACAAATGAATTCAGTAACCTTTTAAAGGAACTGTCCTATGAAAAAGCAAACCAAACTATCGCGACGTGATTTCGTACGAACCGCATT